>CAYLVF010000116.1:0-7450 GCA_964387045.1 uncultured Melioribacter sp.
AAAAATTTTATGGTGAAGTAGAAAATGCCGCGTCTCAAATTTATGCAAACGTAACTTTTGTAAATCAATGGTCAACAACAATTGGAAATGAAACCATAACCGCAGAACATTTATGGGCGGCTCATACCGGCGGTGATTCTTTTATCCATTTCGAGAATGCCAACGTCGTTCACCTCGGGGATCTTATTTTTAACAATATGCATCCTTTTGTAGATAGACCTGGTGGTGCGCATATTCAAGGGTGGATAAATTATCTTGAGGAATTATTAAAACGGTTTGATAGCGATACAATATTTATTTTCGGTCATGGCACTTCGGTAACCGGCGGTAAAGACGATCTAATAAGAATGCGGGATTATCTATCGGCTTTACTCGATTTTGTTAATCAAAATATTAGAGAAGGGAAAACAAAAGAAGAAGTAAACGAATTAAGTTACATACCCGGCTTTGAGCATCTCGGTGAAGCACATATTAATCGGCTTAAAATAAATTTAATTGCGGCTTATGAAGAATTGACCTCGTATTAGAAACTAAGTAATAATTATATCACTCAACGGAAAACAGCCTTTGCAAAAGTTCTTCATCTTGAACAACTTCTTCAAACGGTGATTCGATTACTTCAACATTTGAGTGCAGTGATTGAAAACGTAATCTCATTTTCTTATTCAAACGGGAATTCACAACATATATTTTCACATTCTCATCTAAGTTTTTTTGGAATAATGCTTTAATATGAACATCCGCATCCGAAAGTGAATAACCAAAAAACACAATCTTCCTAGTAGTTCTAATTTCTCTGGCTGACTCACTAAGCAGCTGTGAAATGGTTGGATGCGCAAGTGTTTTTATGTTTGACGGAGGCATAATAAGCGTTTGAAAATCTGTCCCGTCTAATGGACAATTATATTCATACTCCGTAAGATCGGGATAAGTATAACCTAAAAATTTTCCTTTGTTCAAATCTATCTTTTTATCCCACGGCGTTAATAAAATTTGATTACAGCAATTACAGTACTTCCAATTTAAGCTTCCGTGTATTTTAAGAATTTTAATGGAAACCGGAAAACTTTCGGATTCAATCAAAACAGGTTCGCGCGGGTTAATCCAGTTTGTAAAATTTTTCTTTTCCCATAACCGATCATAATTCATTAAATGAATCGAGTAATCAATAAACCCGAATTTCTCGAAAAGGAAATTAAAACTCTGCTCTAAAAGAGTATCGTAGTTAAGTGTTATTATCGACACATTTGAATTATACTTTTGTACCGCTTCCCAAAACTTGTGATAATAAATACTTCCTTTGTTTGATCTAAGATCAACAACGTAATGAATTAGTTTTATTAATGCTTCCTTGATTGATATCAAGGTTGAGTGAGGATATTCCGCACTTAGGCTTTCATTTTGTTGAATGAAATAATCCAAGAATCCGAAAACCGCCTCGAGTCTTGGATACATATCAAGTTGCTTTCCATACTTATAATTGTGATTTATAAAATCGGCAACAAGTTTACCAAGATAAGAAATGTTAATTTCTTCAATTTCACCCGAAAGAATCATTGGTAAAATCTGTCTTTGAAGCGGAACACCATCCGGATGAGAGGCGCCTGCGCCTAGAACAAAAACAACATCCCGTGAATCGGGATAGCGTAAATAAATTTCTCGGCTTTTCATATTTTCAACCGTAATTATGAGAAAGACAATTTAATATAAAAAGTGAGATGTGCAAGTGTTGTTTTTTATCGAAATATATTTTTTTGTTGAATAATTAAGCAGCTCTATTTCCTTTATCGTCAAAAGGCTTTAGCGGTTGAAGTCCATGAGCCATTCTTGCATTATCGCATCTTTCACTGGGAATTCCATCTTGATAAGAAAAAGTAAATTCTCTGCAAACCGTGGGACGAAGTTCGTAAATAGAGCAGCTCACACAATTTCCAATTTCTCCTTGAAGAGAAATACATCGCGGTGACCTTGAATTTGTTCCTTTCATTACTCTTCTGTACGGAGTTAAATCTTCGGTCAATTCAACCGGAACTTGTCCGTAAGCATCGTTGCACTCGCTCCAATGAAAGGAAGCTCTAAAATGTGCGCAGCAGGCACCGCATGTTATACATGGATTATATTCCGACATTTTTTTGTAACTCTAAAATGATAAAATTACCAGCTGACTTAAAATTAAGTATGTAATTAATACAAAAAAAATTCTGTTTGGGGAAGTGGTAATTCGCGTACCGCTTATTTATCGCGGTTTACAGTTACGGGGGTGAACGCTGGTAAACAAACAGCGACATACTCCGTTTCTTCTCTAGGCGTGCTGTACTGAATCCATTCGCCTTGCTTAGTTAAAATCGCTTCTCCGGGGTGAACTTTAATAACTTCTCCATTCTCGGTTTTTACATTTAGCTCACCTTTCAGAACTAAGGTATATTCATCAAACTCGGGGCGTTGTCCCGGTTCAACCCAACCCGCGGGACTTTTCATTTTTGCAATGCTTAGTTCATTTGTTTTTGAGTTAACTCTTCCAAAATATTCTTCAATAACTTTGGGTTTATTTCCGGCTGCTTCAATTATTGTTGGTTCATTAATTTTGAACGGCATTTAGTTATCCACTTTTTCCATAACTATATTTGAAATCATCTCTCCTTTAACCGAAACACCAATGACTTTGTTTAAAAGAGTATCAACAGCAAAAGTTAAACTAAGATCTTCCTTATCGTACTTAATTCTTCCCTTATCGTCTAGCTTTGTAGTCCCTTTTATTACGCCGCTTTCGATTCCTCTTTGCGGGTTTGCACCCCAGGAATAAATAAAAGTTATTTCGTTCGAGCTGATTTTTGTTACTATCAACTGGCTTGGAATAAGATCATTCCATTTACCAACCCAATGACCGGAAAAAGCTCTTATATTTTCCGGTAGGTTTTCTTTTGGTTTTTCAATTTCATACTCGGATTGAATAGGTGCTGATTGAATTATTTTATTCCTGTTTTTTTCGGCTTCTTTTCCCGGATCAAAATTCTCTTTGCATGAGGCACAAAATAACGCAGATAAAATAATGATCGATATTAAAATGAATGAAAATGATCTATGCAAATTTTATCTCCGCCATTGTGCTTTTATAAATTGATTTCTTTGAGATGCAATTTTAACAAAATATATACTAACACAAAAAAGAATTACGATAGAAATTAAAGAAAGTTCGGCTCCCCAATCACCCCCGGTTATCCAAATTGGACCATCGAGTGAAGGAGAAATCAAACTTGGTTGAATGTGTCCCGAGTTTTGAATTCCAAAAATTCCCGATTGAAAAAAATTCCAGAACCAATGAAATCCGAATATAAACCATATTCTTCTTGTCATCATAAAACCGGCGGCAAAGAAAATACTGAAAGCAATAATTAAGGCAAGTGTTGTATAAATCGATGAGTTTGGATTTCCGGAATGTGCAAATCCGAACAAAACTCCCTGAATAGCAATTGCCGACCAGCTTCCAAAAATTTCTTCCGTTAGTTTGAATAGAATTACACGGAATAAGAGTTCTTCGATAAATCCGACTTTTAATTGATCGAAAAACATGAAGACTACATTTCCAAATGAGTTTAAGTTTTCAACCGAATAATAGCCCAATAAATAATTCACAATTACAAAAAATGTAATTACTATTACGGCAAGTGCGGCACCAAATCCTAGTTCGATACTGAATTTGTTGAAGGAGAGTTCGTGGGCTTTACGGTTTTCAACTGTTTTTGTATAAATGTTATATATTACAAATAACGAAACAATTAAAAGCACATCGAGAAGATAGCCAAGATATAAAGAAAAAGTTGCATCAAATATCTTGTTTAATACATTACGAATAACACTAATGAATATTGGACTGGGTGCTAGTAAAATTAAAATGATAATTAAACGAATAAGGGGAAACTGAATAAACTTTTCAATTCCGGATTGAGGAATTACATTCGGGAATAAATCACTGCTTTTATTATAAAATAGATTCTTCAAAAAATTTATCTCGTATCAATCATTATCCACTTACCGTTTTCATATTTTCCTCTTCCCGCGCGTGGTAAAAAAAGTTCAAATACGCTTTCGTTGTATGTTAATTGCCGACCAATTAGACATGCAAAAAATGTGGCATGGGCAACCAACAGTGTTTTTTCTTGATACAAATAATTTTTGTAAACATGATCAATTCTATTTTTTACATCTTGATAACTTTCGCCGTTTGGAAACGCTTTTGTCTTATCTCCATTAAACCAGTTTTCAAGAATACTAGAAAAAAGCTTTATATTTTCTTCATCATCTTGCGGTAAGCCTTCAAGATAACCCATTATAACTTCGTGTAATTTATTATCGAAGGATATTGATAATCCAAGATGATCGGCAATAATCTCCGCGGTTTGAATTGCTCTTGTTGAAGGACTTGAAATTATTTTGTCAATATCCGATTGCGAATAGTAATCAAGAAAAGATTCAATTTGTTTCCTGCCGTCGGAAGTTAACGGCGGATCTATTTTCAAACATGAATAAATTCTTTGTGCATTGGCTTCGCTTTCACCGTGGCGCTGAATGTACATCAAATATCTCTTTTAATAACAAAATTATTGTAACGAATCTACAATTTATAATTGGGTTGAGCAAGTTACATAAGCAGGAGTTGTTAACAGAAATAATAGATGAAAGAAAGGCACGACAGCTATTTATGCCTACCGCGCCTTTTTGTTATGATGATTCAGAAAAATTTATTTGACCAAAATCATCTTCTTGTTGTCATAAAAATTATCGGTTCGAAGTTCATATATGTAAACACCGCTTGCCAGGTTATCTGCTCGGAATTCAATTTCATAACTTCCCGCTTTTTTAATTCCGCTTGATAAAGTCCTTACATGACTGCCAAGGATATCGTAGATTTTCAGAGTGATTTTCGAATCAACCGGCAGTGTAAATTTTATAGTTGTACTTGGATTAAACGGGTTAGGATAATTTTGAGATAACGAGAATTGATTTTCAAGCGATTCATTATAGTTTTCCAAAACAGAAGTTACCGTAGAAGTATCGACAGATTCGGAGAATGCCAAATCGATAGTACCGCGCGAGGTATCGTTACCGACAACACTTGCAAGTTTGTTATCAATTATATAAGACCAACCATACCCCCCTGTTTGAGGTGTTATTCCGCCGTTGTGTTTTACTGTATCATCATTAACATTCGCAGTTCCCATATCGTCATAAGCTTGATTTGCATCATGAACCCAGGCGAGCCATGGAACGCCATCAACGTATCCTCCGCCAATTAAATCAACCCAGTGACCTCCTCCGCCATCCCAGCCAATTCCAAGTTCAACATCTTCACCGTCTTTCAGTTCTTGTAAAATCCAATCTATAAGCGATAATGCGGTATCAGTATTAGCTATTGACATCGTGTTGCCGACTTTAACAGTATCATTAGCGACAAAGTTAGTGCCTTTTCTATTTTTATGTTTCAATTTAAGTGTATCGGTAAGATTGTTATCATCTACATATTTTATTTTACCTCTTAGGGCATTCCCATCAGTAACGGTTTGGTGTGGTTGTCTTTGCATTGCTTTATCTAATTCGCCTACTAGACTGGAATCTCTTATTCCCGGGCGATGCTCATGCGGAACATCTATCCCTTGATCATTTTCAAGCCACTGTAAACTGTTGGCAACCGCAGCGGGTCCGCATTGATTTACATCCTGTTCAATATTAACATGTCCATGCTGCCAAACCAGATCATTTCTGCCACCTTCTTGAAATTTAATTGAATCAAACGGAATAGGCGCGGGTATATTTCCTATTGGTGCATTTCTTCCCTGTGCATTATAATCTATTGATTCAATTACGAAGAAATCATATTCGATTGGTGTAAAATCATATATCGGTGCTTCAGTTAAAATTGCAAATCCTTGATAACCGGACATCGGTCCCTCAAAACCAAGATTGAACATAGTAGAAAGACCGGGATAACCTGAAGTTAAATCGAATATCATATTTTGAACAACCCACCCAAAGACCGGGCTATAGAGGTTAATAAACCCAAAGGTAAAATCAACCATGCCGCTTAATTTTTCAAAATCAGTAGCCGCTAGTCCGTATGATGAATATTCCTGCTGAACATTTTCAAAAGCAAAGTTTATTTGAAAAAGATCCAGACCCATTCCGGGAGGAAGATGAATCCCGGGAAAATCAATAACACTAAAATCCATTTCCAAGGTGTTGTTCGAAGGGTCTATATCTTCGCCAAACTCGATTTGAAGATTTAGTTTATATTCCCCGGTCATCTCCATAAAAAACGGGTTTGAAGATTGCATTGTGGTTGTGGTAAATGGTTCAAGGTTGGCTCCCTCAAGTAATTCTTGATAAACCATTTCACCGAAAGAATTTTGAATAAAAATATCTACGGTAAAAAACTCAGCCATTAATATGTTCGCATTTTCAACCTCGAATTCAACGAGTAGTTCCCTCATTGCATACTCCATGACACGAGGTCTAATAACTTCGCCAAATTTTAAATCCGTAGAGTAAAGGTGTATTGAGAGTAAGAGGAAAAGTAAAAAAGCAACTCTTTTCATAAGCCGTCCTCCTATTTTTATGGATATGAGGTTTAGAAAGTAATAAATAATACCCAATATCCAAAATGCGTAAATCACATAGTGGTGCTGTCCCATACGGGTTATTATTCTTAATTCTCTATTCGTGGATGTGGGAAAATCTACTCCCCAACACCTTCCATTATTGTATCGGGGACTTCAAGGTTTGTCATTTCATCTGTTACTTCAAATTCAAAATCCGGATATTCATAAATCGGCATACGCGGTTCCGTCTCTCCGATTGAATAACCAAACAAGCCAGAATATTCTGTAACATCCTCGCCGATTTCTTCGAGCTGCTTTAAGTATTCGCTTATTGATTTACATTCTATCACTACAATTTCTTCCATCTTTTCTAAAATCGGACTGTGTGTTCTTGTTGCATCATGATCGAACGAAAGAATTCTTCTTCCATAACGTGTTATTCCGATTGTTCGATAAGTCAAACTCTTACCTACGCCTGGTAAGTTCAAAACATTTCTATCGGTTGCAAGAAACGGAATATTTGCTTCACGTTTTAGTGCTCTAATATTTTCAACCATTTGTTCGGGATTTTCCGGCAGCAATTTAATCTCTCCAATATTATCCTGCGGTATTTCACCTATTACTTTTTCTTCGCAGCTTTCCTGTACTGCGCGCGAGTTAGGTGCAAAGTTGTAATAATTTTCCATGTAGCCTTTTACAGAGAATGTATAATATGGAAGAACTCCTACTTCATTAAGCACTTGACGAAGTTTTAAATTATGACCTCGCCGAGATGCAGCCGCAGTAAACACATGTTGATTAGTTACAATCCATCCCGATTCAATAAATTTTTGAATTGCTTCTTTAGCTTCGGGAGT
>CAYLVF010000117.1:0-7323 GCA_964387045.1 uncultured Melioribacter sp.
TAGTAGTTGTAGATGATATAAATCTTGAAATAGGAAAATTAAGACTCCGTAAAAGCGGCGGTAGCGGTGGACATAATGGATTAGAATCTATTCTTTATCATTTGCAATCCGATCACTTTCCCAGAATTCGATTTGGGATAGGTGCTGATTTTGAAGAAGGATTTCAAGCCGATTATGTGTTGAGTAAATTTTCATCCGATGAACTTGATAGCCTTAAATTAAATTTTGACTTTGCTGTAGAATTAATTGAAAATTTTATAAATGGTGGTCTAAAAGGAATAACTGATCACTTCAGTAAATATTCAATTGAATTTAATAGAGAAAAACCCCCACACGAAAGAGAGGAAAACTAGGAGAAAAATATGGACTCGTTAATTTACATAATTCCTGTCCTTGGAATATTAGCGCTTCTCTACTCATATACAAAAAATGCCTGGATAAATAAACAACCGGTTGGCACTGAAAAGATGGAAGAAATTGCCACCTACATTCGGGAAGGTGCAATTGCTTTTTTAAGGACAGAATATAAAATCCTTGCAATATTTGTAGTTTCGGTTGCTATTCTTTTAGGCTTTGCAAATTTTGGACGCGAGGATTCATCCTGGTTAATTTCTATCTCATTTATTGTAGGTGCACTCTCATCTGCTTTAGCAGGTTTTCTTGGTATGATTGCAGCCACAAAAGCGAATGTTAGAACAACTAATGCTGCTAGAACTGGTTTAGGACCTGCTCTTAATATTGCATTTTCCGGCGGTTCAATTATGGGTATGAATGTTGTTGGATTAGGTGTTCTCGGCTTAAGTATTCTTTTTATAATATATAGTAATCTCGATTGGGATTTGGGAAAAGTAATTAACGTTCTCTCCGGATTTTCCTTAGGTGCATCATCAATTGCACTTTTTGCCAGAGTTGGCGGCGGTATTTATACTAAAGCAGCAGATGTTGGGGCAGATTTAGCAGGAAAAGTTTATGAAGGTATCCCGGAAGATGATCCCCGCAACCCCGCTACTATTGCGGATAACGTTGGTGACAACGTCGGCGATGTTGCCGGTATGGGGGCTGACCTTTTTGAATCTTATGTTGGAGCAATTATTGGAACGATGGTTTTAGGTGCATTATTTGCTTCTCCTGATGTACCCGAACTTGGATTAGAAGCAGTGCTTCTTCCTCTCTTTTTAGCAGGGGCTGGTATCGTTTTATCAATTGTTGGAACTTTCTTTGTCAAAGTTAAAGAGGGCGGGAATCCTCAAACAGCTTTGAATATTGGAGAATTCGGTGCTTCGGGAATGATGGTTTTCGCTTCATATTTCATTATACATTTTCTTCTTCCTTCATCTTGGGAGTTTGGCGGTTTTCATTACACAAGTAACGGGATCTTTTTTGCGACATTAATCGGTCTGTTTGCCGGTACTGCAATCGGTTTAGTTACCGAATACTACACCGGGACAGATAAAAAACCGGTTATCGGAATTGCGAATCAATCTATCACCGGTGCGGCAACAAATATTATTGCAGGTCTCGGTGTTGGGATGAGATCAACAGCTATTCCGATTATTATTATTGCCGGCAGCATCGTAGTTTCTTATGAGTTAGCCAGTTTATACGGTATTGCTATTGCTGCTTTAGGCATGTTATCTGTAACTGGTATCCAACTTGCCGTTGATGCTTACGGTCCTATTTCCGATAATGCCGGTGGCATAGCCGAAATGGCAGAACTTCCGAAGGAAGTTCGAGAGAGAACAGATAAACTTGATGCAGTTGGCAATACAACTGCAGCAATTGGTAAAGGTTTTGCTATTGGGTCTGCTGCTTTGACCGCATTAGCGTTATTCTCAGCGTATATGCAGCAAGCAGAAATATCGGTGATAGATATATCCAAACCTATTATAATGGGCGGTTTATTAATTGGGGCTATGCTTCCCTTTTTATTCTCGGCTATGGCAATGGATGCAGTCGGGCGCGCTGCAAAAGAAATGATTATCGAAGTTGGACGACAGTTTAGAGAAATAGTTGGTTTACGTGAAGGAACTGCCAAAGCTGATTACTCGCGTTGTGTTGAAATTTCTACCAAAGCTGCTATTCGTGAAATGATTTTACCCGGGTTGATGGCTGTCAGTGTTCCTGTAGCTGTCGGGTTTCTTAGCAAAGAAATGTTAGCAGGGCTTTTAGCCGGAGTAACTGCCAGTGGTGTTTTAATGGCTATCTTCCAATCAAATTCGGGTGGTGCCTGGGATAATGCAAAAAAATTAATTGAAGGCGGAATCGAAATTGATGGATTTAAGTATACTAAAGGTTCAGATGCACATAAAGCTGCTGTCGTCGGTGATACTGTTGGCGATCCATTTAAGGATACGTCGGGCCCATCATTAAACATTTTAATTAAACTTATGTCGGTTGTATCATTGGTTATTGCACCGCTAATAAAATAATACTATATTTGCCGACATATTTTTATAACCCTGTTCCCCAAAAAGTTTGGGGGACCAAAAGTCCATAGGGAGGTGAACAGATGACAAATCGACATTACGAAAGTGTTGTTATTCTGAATGCAGCATTGGAAGATGAGCAAATCGAAACAACTCTCACAAGAATTCAAGAAACCCTTAAAACAAATGGCGGTGAGATCTCCGAAATTGACAGGTGGGGACGCAAACGTCTAGCTTATCCAATTCAAAAATCTAAAAGTGGATATTATGCGATATTCCGTTTTGAAGCTCCAACTGAGGCGATCAAAGAATTGGAAAGAATTTATCGTCTTGATGAAACAATCGTCAGGTATCTAACAATAATGTTAGGTAAGGAAGATCTCGAGCACATTGCAAAAATGAAAGAACGTGCTTCTCAGCAAGAAGCTGAAAAAGCAGATAACGCAGTTAGTGAAGATAAACAAACATCAGACTAGTTGGAGGTAAGTAATGGCTGATTTGAAAATGCCTGAATTAAATAGTGTGGTTGTAGCGGGCAACTTGACAAAAGACCCGGTATTTAGAGAAACGACAAACGGTACACCTGTTGTAAATTTTCACATTGCTGTAAACAGACGATATAAAGACAGCACAAATCAATGGCAGGAAGATGTCTGCTATGTTGGAGTTGTTGCTTGGAATAAATTGGCAGATAGCTGCCGCGATAGACTATTTAAAGGAAGTGCCGTTTTAGTTGACGGTGAACTTCAAAGCAGAACCTTCAAAACAGATGAAGGGAAAAACAGAACGATAGTTGAAATAAAAGCAAAACGAATTCAATTTTTGAATAAATTCAACAAACACAACGGTGATGATGAATACGGTGCTGCTTCAGAAGACGAAGATGCTAGTTATGAAGATAATTCGTTCGATAAATTTTTAACTGATGAAGAATCTGATTTGATGAGTGGCAGCGACAAAAATTAAATTCAACGAAGGGTAAATTAAATGAAAGTAAAAAAAGTAAAACGCGTGATCGATGACTATATCGATTACAAAGACTCAAAACAACTTCAGAAATTTATTACCGACCAAGGGAAAATTATTCCCCGAAGAATAACGGGATTAAGCGCTAAACAGCACCGTGAACTAGTTCGTGCTATCAAACGTGCTCGTCAAGTTGCTATTCTTCCATATGTTTCTGAAGCAGTTAAGTAATTGAGGAGAAACTAATGAAAGTAATTTTAAGAAAGAATTACGATAAGTTGGGTGAAATCGGTGATTTGGTTGACGTAAAAAATGGCTTCGCTCGCAATTTCTTGATCCCAAGACAGATTGCGTATGTTGCAACACCCGGTAACATTAAAGCCTTTGAAGAAGAGAAAAAACTAATAATTAAAAAAGAATCCAAAGAGTTAGAAGAAGCTCAAAAGATTGCCGCTGAGCTTGAAAACGTATCTATCTCTATCCCTGTAAAAGTCGGTGAAGAAGATAAAATTTTCGGAACTGTAACAACTCAGATGATAGCCGATTCTTTAAATGAAAAAGGATTTCAAATAGATAAACGTAAAATTGAAATCTCCGAACCAATAAAAGCTCTCGGAATTTACACCGTAAATGTAAAACTCCACCCAAAAGTACAATGTACTGTCAAGACCTGGGTTGTCAGAGAGTAAGCAATATTACTAGTTTAATGAATAGCCCGGCTTATGCCGGGTTATTTGCTTATAATACAATAGTTTACAGAAATTCCAAAATTCAATTTAGATTGATTTTTAGAGGGTAACTGTCTATATTGGTTGTCTTAATTTCAATCAGATTATTCACTTAAATTAAAGGTTTATTGATAGGATGAAAGAATTTAGATTCAGAATTATTCTCATACTAGGTGCTGTAGCATTAAGTCTTTATCTCCTCTACCCAACCTACGCTGACTCTCAAAATACTAAGTCAATTAAAGCTGAATTAGAACAGTTCAGTGATAGTGTGCGTGCTGCTAATCCGCAGCTTTCTGAAGATCGTTTGGATAGAATGGTTAGTATGCGAGAAGATGAAATTTATGCCAGTAATCCGGATTACAGAACAGCCAGAGAAAAAAGAGTTAAACTTGGGTTAGACCTTCAAGGCGGTATGTATCTTGTAATGGAAGTTAATACTGCTAAACTACTTGAAAAGCTTGCCAAAGATCCGGACCAAAAGTTTATGGAAATATTAAATGAAGCCGAGCAGCAAGCTAAAATTGAAGAAGTTAATGTTGTTTCGGTTCTTGCCCAAAAGCTTCAGCAAAACAATATTCGGCTCAGCCGTTACTTCGGTTCAATTCGTCAAGATGATTCTGAAATTATTAGCACTCTCGAAGATCAAGAATCGGATGCTGTTACAAGAGCAATCGAGATTATTCGCAATCGTGTTGATCAATATGGTGTATCCGAACCAAGTATCCAGAGACAGGGTGCTAGAAGAATAATTGTTGAACTCCCGGGCATTTCAAAAGAAGAAGATGCTAAAAGATTACTGCAAGGCAGTGCCTTACTTGAATTTAAGATTGTTAGAGAGGCTGATTTTACTATACAGGTTATGAATGCTATCGACAGTAAATTAGCCGAGTTATTAAAAACGGGATCAGATACAACCATTGTTAGCGATACTACTGCGGTTGAAGACATGACCGAAGAACAGTTCGCTCGTGAACATCCTTTTTTTTCAGTTGCACTAATTAATCCTCAAAGTCCCTATGCAGACGCTTTTGTCCGGCAAAGTGACAAACCAAAATTGGAATCGTATCTTGCCAGACCCGAAATTCAAAATGTGATTCCGGATAACGTACAGTTTGCATTTTGGGCTAAACCGGAAGCAAAACAAGACGGCGAAGATATTTACAGATTAGCATTAGTAAACAAAAAAGCCGAATTGACCGGCGGTGTCATTGTTGATGCTCAATCGAATATTGACCCACAAACTTCAGCACCAATTGTAAATATGCAAATGAATTCAGAAGGAGCAAGAGAATGGGCAAGAATTACCGGTGCAAATATTGATAAACGGTGTGCAATTATTTTAGACGGTGTAATCTATTCGGCTCCTACAATAAGAAATAAAATTCCAAGTGGTAATTCAGTAATCGAAGGTATAGGTGATCTCACCGAAGCAAAGCTTCTAGAAATTGTTTTGAAAGCGGGCGCTTTACCAGCCCCGGTAGATATAATTGAAGAAAGAACTGTTGGTCCATCACTCGGTCAAGACTCTATCAGCCAAGGATTCAGTTCAACACTAATCGGTTTTCTCTTAGTTGCTGTTTTTATGATATTCTACTATTCCAAAACCGGTGCGATTGCCGATCTTTCTTTATTCTTTACCGTATTGTTTATTATGGGAATTCTAGCCGGCTTCAACGCAACATTAACTTTGCCCGGTATCGCAGGAATCATATTAACTATTGGTATGGCAGTAGATGCGAATGTAATTATATACGAAAGAATTAGGGAAGAGTTATCTACCGGCAAAACTATTCGCGCCGCAATTCAAAGCGGATATTCTAATTCATACTCGGCAATTTTTGACTCGAATATAACTACATTTTTTACAGGAGTTATACTTTACCAGTTCGGCAGCGGCCCGGTTCAGGGTTTTGCACTTACACTCATGATTGGTATAGTTTGTTCTCTATTTGCCGCTTTAGTTGTAACAAGAGTAGTTTTAGATATGATGGCGGCTAAAGGTATGAAAGTTAATATTGGTTAATAGTTTTTTATTTAGGAGAGTATTAATACATGCGAATTTTTCAGAACACAAATTTTGATTTTCTCGGTAAAAGAAAAATAGCCTACATCTTTTCCGGTATACTTTTATCATTAGGTTTGTTAAGCTTATTAATTAGAGGAATTGAGTTCGGTATTGATTTCAAAGGCGGTTCAGAAATTGCACTGGAATTTGAAAAACCGATCCAAATCTCAGAAATCAGAGAACATTTAAGTGAACTCGGATTAGGTAACGTTGAAGTGAAAACTTTCGGCGGCGAAACTGGAATTCTTGTCCGTTCAGAATTACAGGAAATTCCTGCAGAACTTTTTCCAAAAGTTGTTGAAACACTTGAAGGAATCATAAGTAAGAATTATTCGGATGTAAGCTTTAGCTTAGTTGATTCTACTAGATCATCCGTAACTTATCAAATTGGGGATACGGATATATTAGAAAATATAATTCGAACTTTATTTCAAAATGGATTTCAAGCAACAAAGTTCAGCCAGGAAGAAGATAATGATAAATTTATTGTTCGAGTTGGAATTTCTGACTGGATCCAGGAAAATCTTCTTGTAAATATGCCTGATAATAAATTTCAGGTCTTAAAAGAAGATAATGTAGGACCAAAAATCGGTAAAGAATTAAAACGTGATGCAGTTATTGCCGTGTTACTTGCTTTGGTAGTTATTCTAGTTTATCTAGGATTCCGTTTTAAGTTTGTGTTTGCGCTAGGTGCAGTTGCAGCATTATTCCACGACGTTCTAATTACACTCGGTGTCTTCTCAATTCTATATAATGTTATACCCGGACTCAATCTTGAAATATCCATAAGTGTTGTTGCCGCTTTTTTAACTTTAGTCGGGTATTCAATTAACGATACCGTTATTGTATTTGACAGAATTCGTGAAAACATCAAAATACATAAAACTGCTCCGTTAGAAGAAAATATTAACAAAGCTATAAATAAAACTATACCTCGTACAATTATTACAAGCTTAACAACATTAGTAGTTGTATCCGTTTTATTGTTTTTCGGTGGTGAGGTACTTCGTGCATTTGCCTTTACATTATTCTTTGGTATACTTATAGGAACATATTCTTCTCTGTTTGTCGCAAGCCCGTTTGTATTAGAGTATGCGAAGAGAATTAAGAAAGGGATACAGTTTTAGTTTGATTG
>CAYLVF010000118.1:0-7321 GCA_964387045.1 uncultured Melioribacter sp.
TGAGTACCGAAGTAGCAAACAAGGCGCAGATTGAATGGGTAATTGAAAACTTGGTTAAAAATTCATTGGATGCGATTGAACATAAACAAGGTGAAATAATCTTTCGCTATTATACAGAAGGGAATTTTGTCCATCTAGAGGTAAGCGATAACGGGAAAGGAATAGAATACAAGCGCCGAAAAGACATTTTCAGACCCGGTTACAGCACTAAGAGAAGAGGCTGGGGTTTAGGTCTTAGTTTAACAAAAAGAATTGTGGAGAATTACCATCACGGGAAAATATTTGTTAAAGAATCTATAATTGGTAAAGGAACAACCTTCAAGATTTTACTAAATAAATAATTCGTACTCTCTACAAGTTTTCTTATCGGTAAGAAAACCATCTCTCAAATCCGCTACAAAATAAGAAAAAAGCTACTTATATCCTCTTAAACGCATTTTCCAATTTGGTATGCTAATTGTGTTTATTAAAGCAATCATGTTGTACCCTCCTTTAATGATCAATTCAGCTGCTGTGGTTGCGCCCTCGACCGCAGCAGCTTGCCTCTAAGCAACAATACCATTAGTTTTGACCTTCGATTGTAAAGATTTTACAACCAATTTTGTTGTTAATCTAAAAAGACAAGGAATCTAATGACTAATCATCTTAATCTTATTGTTGATGAAATTGTAAACGAAACTCACGATACGATAAGTATTTTGCTTCACGAAAAGGATAACAGAGATTTATCATTCTTGCCGGGTCAATTTTTAACTTTTATTTTTGATGCGGATGGAATTGAAACTCGTCGGGGTTATTCAATTTGGACAATACCGGATGATCTTCCTCAAGTAGGTGTTGCAATTAAAAAATTTAAAGACGGAGTAACCACAAAATATTTGCTGGAGAGTTTAAAAGTTGGTGATAGTATTACATCGCTCCCGCCGCTCGGTAATTTTACCGTAGAAACGAATCAAGAAAATGAAAGAACCTTTGTGATGTTCGGAGCCGGAAGCGGAATTACTCCGCTTATGTCGCATCTTCAAGCAATTTTGAAATACGAGCCTAAATCGAAAGTGATATTGTTTTACGGAAATCATGACGAAGATTCGATTATTTTTTATGATAAGTTAAATTCACTTCAAAAAAAATATTCCGATAATTTTTTTATTGAACATTGTTTAAGTAAACCGAAGAGGAATTGGAATGGAATACACGGCAGGATTGACAACGTCAAATCAATAGAATTACTTGATAAATATAAGACTCATTTTACCGGTCAAGTTGAATACTACCTTTGCGGTCCCGAAGAAATGATGCAGACTGTTATGAATATTCTTAAAAAAAGAAATGTCGATCGAAAAAATATTCATAGAGAGATATATACTACCAAAGTACTGGATGAAACGGATGAGATTGAAGAAAAAGAAAGAGAAGTTACAATCATTTTGCATGGCGAACGCCATAAAGTTTTAGTAATGCCGAATGATACAATTCTTGAAAAAGCTTTAGAACAAGGATTGGAAATTCCTAATTCATGTCAATTTGGAAATTGCAGTACTTGTAAAGCAAAACTTCTCTCAGGCAAGTTGAAACTTGTGGAACAGACAGCACTTTCGGAAGAAGATATTAAACAAGGATTTTGTCTTACTTGTGTTGGCTACCCGGCAAGCGATAATGTTGTAATTCTATATGAAGATATGTTTTAAAGAATATTCTTACTAATAAACTAATTTGCAACACAGCCGGCTAAAATTGTTTTTTCAACTTTCACTTCATTAATCCGATCGGATGGGATTTCATAAATATTTTCGCTTAGTACAATAAAGTCGGCGAGCTTTCCAACTTCAATTGAACCTTTTATATCTTCTTCAAATGATGCATAGGCAGCATCTATTGTATATGCTTTGATTGCTTCTTCAACTGAAATTTTTTCACTAGGTATCCAGCCATCCGGATTTGCATCGTCTTTAGTTGTTCGGTTAACGGCAATATCAATTCCATTAATTACATTAAGAGGTGTAACAGTCCAATCGCTGCCGAGACATACTTTAATGCCATTATTTAGTAAAGTATTAACGGCATGCGTTCCTCTCAATCTTTCCTTACCGATTTTATCTTCAGTCCAAACCCCGTCGTCAAACAATTGTGAAGGCTGCATCGAAGCAATTACATTTAGTTTTTTCATTCTTTCAATATCTTTTTCTTTGATATGCTGAACATGTTCAATTCTAAATCTTCTATCCCATTCCGTATTAGTTTTTACAATTTTCTCAAAGACATCGAGTACTTCGGAAATTGCTCTATCACCAATTGCATGAACCACAAGTTGTAATTTATTTTTATCAGCAAGTAAAGCCCATTCTTTAAGTTTTCCGTTTAACATATAGTCAGTCGGAAGTCCGCACGTATTTGGTTCATCTTTATAAGGATCAAAGAACCATGCTGTGTTCGAACCTAGTGATCCATCAGCAAAAGCTTTAACGCTTTTTGCTCTTAACAAATTATTATTTCCGTAATTAAAAAAATTTTTCTTAAGCAATTTTTTTAAATGAGTAATTAAGAACACTGAATTTATTCGTGTATTTAATTTTCCATCTTCATAAGCCTTGAGATACATATTGAAAATTTTTTCTTCGGTTATATCATGAATCGAAGTTATACCGTTGCGAATCGCTTCATTTTGTGCCGCTGTTAAAGCGTTTTGATATTGTTCATCGGTCGGTGGAGGGATGTGTTTAGCGACAAGATCCATAGCTGTATCTTTTAAAATGCCGGTTGGGTCTCCATTACTATCTTTTATTATTTGTCCCCCTTCAGGATCAGGAGTATCTTTTGTTATACCCGCAATTTTTAATGCAGCGGAATTAACAAATACAGTATGAATGTCAACTCGAGTTAAGTAAACCGGTATATCAGGTAAAATATCATCCAGCCATTCTTTAGTTGGTAAAGTTTTTTCATCAAATTGAAGATGATTCCAATTTCCACCTAATATCCACTCAGAGGTATTATCTTTTGCATAATTTCTTATCATCTCTCTGAATTCATCTTTAGACTTAGCATTCCCAAAATCCAAATGAGTTAAACTAAAACCGCCAACCATAAAATGAACATGTGAATCAATAAAACCGGGAAGAACCGGCTTGTTTTCAAAATCATATTTTTCAGAATCATTCCCGGCAAAATCTATGGCATCTTTATTTGATCCGACAAAAGTTATTTTATCTCCTTCTGTTACAATAGCTTCCGCAATTTTTTGATTATCACTTTGCGTATAAATTTTACCGTTTAACCAGAGTTTCTTCATAGAATTGCTATCCTAATAAATTGATACCTATAATGAACAAATTTAGTAAATAAATTTTTACTTAAAGAAATATTCATCCTTTTTTCATAAAATTGCATGTTCAATAGAATTACGGAGAATAAATGCCAAAAAAGAAAAGACCTTCGTGGGATCAATATTTTTTGAAAGTTGCTATGTTAGTCTCGGAACGAGCAACATGTCCGAGAATGCATTGCGGTTGTGTATTGGTTCGTGATAAAAGAATATTGGCAACCGGATATAACGGTTCAATTCCCGGTGGAAAACATTGCGAAGATATCGGATGCTGGATTGTTGATAATCACTGCATAAGAACAATACATGCAGAAATGAATGCATTGCTTCAATGCTCGGTTCACGGGGTTTCTACAAAAGGAGCTATTGCATATGTTACTAATATGCCTTGTACAAACTGTGCTAAAGCATTAATTGGTGGCGGTATAAAGGAGGTTGTAATTTTTTCCGATTATCACGATACGCAAGCAGAAGAATTTTTTAAAATGGGGAAAGTGAAATTAAGAAGAATTAAAATGCCGGATATACTGATTGATTATGATTTGAAATCATTTTCATCAGTCAAGAAAACTAAGAAATGAACGCAACCGATTTCAGAGAAATTGAGAACCTAAAACGTTATATTTGAACAATTTAGAAATTTACTCCGATGCGTTTAACTAAAGAAAATCTTAAAAAATATTATCGCCACGATAATTTTATTAACCGCGATTTAAGCTGGGTTGAATTCAACCGCCGTGTTTTGGAAGAAGCTCTCAATCCCGATTTACCTCTATTGGACAAAATAAAATTCGTTTCCATTTTCTTTTCCAATCTTGATGAATTTTATATGATTCGCGTCGCCGGTATCAAAGATCAAATTGTTGCAAAGATAAGCGAACCAACAATTGACGGTTTAATACCGGTTGAAGAAATAAAATTTATTGAAAAAGAAGTCCGCCCTATGATCAATACTATCTATGATCTTTGGGAAAATCAGATTGTGCCGGAATTAAGCGAGAATAATGTTCATATAATGAACATCGATAAACTCAACAAAGAAGAGCAACGATATTTATCGGAATATTTTAATAAAGAAATTTACCCGGTTCTAACACCGCTTGCATTTGATCCTGGCAGACCGTTTCCATATATATCAAACCTAAGTTTAAGTTTTGCCGTACTTATAAAAAAAAGTAACGGTGTAAAGCATTTTGCGAGAGTGAAAGTCCCCGGTATCTTACCCCGGCTTATAAAAATTGACGACATCATCAAACCGACAAAGAAAAGTACAAACGGTCAGTTCAGTATTAAATATGTTTGGCTTGATGATCTTATCAAAAAAAATATTCAAACATTGTTTCCCGGTTTGGAAATTCTTGAAGCACAGCGATTTCGAATTACACGCGATACCGATATGGAAATTCAGGAAGACGAAGCAGATGATTTACTCGAAGTAATTGAAGAAAATATCAGACAAAGAAGATTCGGTTCGGTCGTTCGGTTGGAAGTTGAAAAAGACATGCCCGAGTTTATGCTCCAAACATTAATTGAAAATTTGGAAATTACATCTGATGATCTTCATATTATTGATGGACCTTTAGGATTAAGTAAAGTGATGATGCTGTATGATCTTCCTCTTCATCATCTTAAAGAAAAGCCGTTTCATCCGGCAATTCCTCAAGAGTTCGAAGAAAAGGATGAGAATATTTTTGCAATTTTATCAAAAGGTGATACTTATCTTCATCATCCTTATGATTCTTTTACTCCTGTTATAGATTTTGTTAAGCAAGCATCAAAAGACCCGGATGTACTTGCTATCAAACAAACTCTCTATCGTGTAGGAGCAAATTCACCAATTGTTAAGTATCTTATTGAAGCTGCAGAGCGCGGGAAACAGGTTGCGGTTCTAGTCGAACTCAAAGCAAGATTCGATGAAGAGAATAATATCTTCTGGGCTCGAGAACTTGAAAAAGCCGGTGTACACGTTGTTTATGGTTTAGTGGGATTAAAAACTCACTGCAAAATGACAATGGTTGTACGTAAGGAAATTGATGGTGTAAAAAGATATGTTCATTTAGGAACAGGTAACTATAATCCCTCTACAGCAAAATTATATACCGATATAGGATTGTTCACAACACATCCGGAAATATGTGCGGATGTATCGGAAGTTTTTAATTTTCTTACAGGTTATTCCGAACAGAAAAAATATAAGCATCTCTTTGTTTCTCCGATTAATACACGTCAAAGTTTTCTTAAGTTAATTGAACGCGAGATTGAAAATGTATCTAATGGACATAAAGGAAGATTAATTTTTAAGATGAACTCAATTGTCGATCCGATGTTGATTGCGTCACTGTACGAAGCTTCGAAACGAGGAGTAAAAATTGATTTGATTATCAGAGGTATCTGCTGTTTGATTCCGCAAACACCCGGTCTTAGCGATAATATAAGAGTAACAAGTATTGTCGGTAGATTTTTAGAACACAGTCGAGCTTTTTATTTTTTTAATATTGGCAGCGAAGAAATATATTTAAGCAGTGCAGATTTAATGCCGCGAAATCTTGATAGAAGAGTTGAAGTTACTTTCCCCGTTTATGATGAAAAAATCAAAAAAGAAATTATAGAACAACTGCTTCATACCGGGATTAATGATAACCAAAAAGCAAGAGTTATGCTTCCAACAGGAAAATATGTATTTAATTTACCTGTAGTAGGCGAAGAAAAAATGAATCTGCAGGAGTATTTGATGAACAATGCAAGCGGCAAAGTTCATAAAATTGTTAGGCGAGAAAAGGTAAAGAAAAACTAGCTTACCAATCTCCAAACCTGAGCTACGAAAAAAGTAACAATCAAACCAAGAATAATTGGCAGAACCGCCGAAATTGAAGTCCACTTCCAGCTATGTGTTTCTTTATAAATCGTATAAATTGTTGTTGAGCAAGGGTTATGCAGTAAGCTGAATAACATCAATGAAACCCCCGTTAATGCACTCCACCCGCCGCTGTAAAGAATTTCTGCTGTGTCGGCTGTTGAATCGAGTTCGAACATAACACCTGCACCGGAACCAACCCCGATAATATTTGCTGTTGTAACAGTAAGCATTAAAATTGTAGGAATAACTATTTCGTTTGCCGGGATCGCAATTATATACGCTAATAAAATTATTCCGTTCAAACCGAACAATAAAGCAAATGGATTAGACCAATTAACAAAATGTTCGGCAATACTGAGTTCGCCTATTTGCACATTTGAAACTAACCAAATAACCAATCCGGCAGGAACAGCAAAAACGATTGCTCGCCATAAAACAAAAATTGTTCTGTCAATTAACGAAGTATATAAGGTTAGCAAAATTCTTGGCGGTCTGTAAGGCGGCAATTCCAAACTAAAAGCAGATGCCTCCCCTTTCAATACGGAATTTGATAAACCCCAAGAAACAACAAGACTAAATAAAACGCCGAGCAATGCAATACCAACTACCGCACCGGCAGATACGATACCGGCTAAGTGAGCGGGAACCGCACTGCCGATAAAAATAGTTGCAATTAAAATTTGTGTGGGCCACCTTCCGTTGCAAAGTGAAAAATTATTTGTGATGATTGCAATTAATCTTTCGCGTGGACTGTCAATTATCCTTGTAGCAATAACTCCCGCAGCGTTACAACCAAATCCCATACTCATTGTTAATGCTTGTTTACCATGCGCTCCAACTTTTCGGTAAAGATTATCCATATTAAACGCAACACGAGGAAGATAACCGAAATCTTCCAACAATGTGAATAATGGAAAAAAGATTGCCATCGGCGGCAGCATTACAGCTATTACCCAAGCCATAGCAAGATATGCTCCATCTATTAATAGTCCGTTTAACCAAAAAGGCATACCGATATTTTGAGCAAATAATTTTAGTTCGGGATGCATTGTATCAACAAGTAGTGATGCAAGTAACCCTGACGGATAATTTGAACCTTCTATTGTTATCCAGAATACAACGGCAAGGAGAAAAAACATAAT
>CAYLVF010000119.1:0-7253 GCA_964387045.1 uncultured Melioribacter sp.
AAGAATTGGGTTACCATAGTATTCGGATAAAATTTTTGCTTCCAGATAAGTTGTTATGCCTTCATCAAGCCAGGCTTCATATACTTCGTTACTGCTTACAGAGGCATAAAAGTATTGATGAATGATTTCATGAATGATTGTTGATTCCGGTCTTTGTATTTCGATTGGACTAAATAGCGGAGTAAAATATGTTACAATCGAAGGATATTCCATACCCCCGAGATTAGCCGTTCGCGGCGCATCAACCAAAGTTATTTGAGAATATGGATATTCACCAATATACTTTTCCAAATATTCGATAGTGTTAAATACGGATTGAAACTTTCTTTCTACCAAATTTTTATTCTCAGGTTGAAATAAAAATTTTACTTCAATCTCTTTGCCAAATTTGCTTTGATATTTTTTTGATTCGGTATAAAACTCAGGCGATGCACTCCAAGCAAAATCAATTACTTTGTTAGCAGAATAAGTTAATGACTTTACCGAATCATACGAAACTTCGTTAATTTGTTGTCCGGTAGCGCCGATTATATAATCAGTTGGAAGATTTATTGTAACTTCATAATCGGCAAAGTCGGAATAAAATTCTGTGAATGGATGATATTGACTGCAATTCCAAGAACCATTTTCAAAAACGCCAAGTTTTGGAAACCACTGAGCATTAAAATAAAATTCGCGTCCGGCAGCGTAGCCGAATCTTAATCTACTTCTGGGAATACTTAATTCATATTCAATATCTATCGACACTGAATCACCCGGTAAAATTGGTTCATCAAGATTTATTCTTGCAACGGTACTATCGAAAGGATTATCGGTTTCTGGTTGGAAATATTCAAGCACATTTGGGATATTATTGACTATTAATGAATTGATAATAATCCTAGTTTTTTCTGATTCATCAAATTGCAGCTTTCTTCCAAGTTCAGTTTTATTATTACTAAATGCATTAGCATAGAAATGAAATTGCAATTCATTTGTAGAAAACTCCGTTAAGTTTTTCCAATTAATTTTTTCTTTGACTGTCAATATTTTTTTCCCGGGATGAAAATCAACTATGAGTTTATATCTGGTAGAAATGTTTCCATTCTTATTTTCCACATAAGAATTTTGACTTTCAAAATCACTTTTCTGTGTTTGAGATACATCGCTGGATGGCTCTATTGTATACAACAATAATGAGAGCATAAAAAGCGGAATTATGAATAAGAATCTTTTCATAAAAGAAATATAAAAAAAGGACTGAAGTAAGTATACAAAAAGAAACCCCGCTTAAAAGACTTGGCGGGGTTTCGGATAAAAGAGTAAATGCTAATTTACTTATTTGTCTTTCTTTTCATCTTCATCCATTACTTCATAAGATGCATCTTCAACATCTTTATCAGATGATTTTTCTTCACCGGTGGTTCCGGTACTTTGCTGTTGTGTTTGTTCTTGCTGCGCACCCGGAGCACCTTGCTGCTGATAAATCTTCTGTGATACTTCATTCCATATATTGGTTAATTTATCGGAAGCAGATTTAATTTTGTCTGAATCATTTGTTGACATTGCATCTTCAACTTCTTTAATACCGCTTTCAAGTTTAGCTTTGTCATCTGCTGCTAATTTATCACCAAGTTCGGTAATTTGTTTTTTAGTTTGGAAAACCAAACTATCAGCTTGATTCTTAGTATCGATTGCTTCTTTTTTCTTTTTATCTTCGGCAGCATGTTCTTTTGCATCTTGTTTCATCTTTTCTATTTCTTCATTATTTAATCCGCTCGAAGAAGTAATTCTGATACTTTGTTCTTTATTGGTAGCTTTATCTTTAGCAGAAACGTTTAATATCCCGTTTGAATCGATATCGAATGTTACTTCAATTTGAGGGATACCTCTAGGAGCCGGCGGAATACCATCTAGATGGAATCTTCCTAGCGTTCTATTATCAGGTGCCATAGGTCTTTCACCCTGTAATACATGAATTTCCACTGACGGCTGACTATCTGATGCAGTCGAGAAAACTTCACTCTTCTTAGTCGGTATTGTCGTATTGGCATTGATAAGTTTTGTCATTACGCCGCCAAGGGTTTCGATACCGAGTGAAAGCGGAGTAACATCAAGAAGTAATACATCTTTTATATCACCGGCAAGAACACCGCCTTGAATAGCGGCACCTATTGCAACGACTTCATCAGGGTTAACTCCTTTGTGAGGTTCTTTACCAAATATTTTTTTAACCAGTTCTTGTACTTTCGGGATACGCGTAGAACCACCGACAAGTATAACTTCATCAATTTGCGAAGCTGTTAAACCGGCATCTTTAATTGCCTTTTCGCATGGTGCAATTGTACGGTCAATAAGGTCTTCCGTAAGCTGTTCAAATTTTGAACGGCTTATGTTTATTGTTAAGTGCTTTGGCCCGTCTTGTGTTGCAGTAATAAACGGCAAATTAACATCGGTTGATGTGGAGGATGAAAGTTCTATTTTAGCTTTCTCTGCTGCTTCTTTTAATCTTTGCAAAGCCATAGGGTCTTTTCTTAAATCAATGCCTTCTTGTTTTTTGAATTCATCTGCTAAATAATCAATTAATCTTTGGTCAAAATCATCACCACCTAGATGTGTATCGCCGTTAGTAGATTTAACTTCGAATACGCCGTCACCTAATTGTAAAACGGAAATATCAAAAGTACCTCCGCCTAAATCGTAAACAGCAACGATTTGCTCTTTATTCTTTTTATCGAGACCATAAGCTAAAGCTGCGGCAGTCGGTTCGTTGATAATTCTTTTTACTTTCAGACCGGAAATTTCACCGGCATCTTTTGTAGCTTGTCTTTGCGAATCGTTAAAATAAGCCGGAACTGTAATAACTGCTTCAGTTACTTCTTGACCGAGATAATCTTCGGCAGTTTTTTTCATTTTCTGTAAAATCATCGCCGAGATCTCAGGCGGAGAATATTTTCTATCATCAATTTGTACTCTTGCAGTTTTTGTATCACCTTCAACAACCTTGTAAGGTACTTCTTCTATCTCAGTACCGACTTCGTCAATTCTTCTTCCCATAAATCTTTTGATCGAAAAAACGGTATTGTGAGGATTTGTAACCGCTTGTCTCTTTGCCGGCTGACCAACAAGTCTATCACCATTCTTTGTAAACGCAACCACAGATGGTGTAGTTCGTCCGCCTTCCGAGTTAGGAATGACAACCGGTTCATTACCTTCCATTACCGCGACACAACTATTTGTTGTTCCCAGATCAATGCCTATTATTTTTCCCATTTTATTTCACTCCTTATTTATAATTAATAATAAAACTTAATTTCAGAATTATACTTTTTGTAGTAACTTTGCAGTGTAAACTGAGCATCATTTTATGCAATGTTATTTTGTCATTCTCATAATATTGAACTGTTCAGATACAATGAATGTGCCAATAGGTATATTTGACTAAGTGATTATAATGTAATGAGTTATGATTTCACTCAAGAAAAATGGATGTGAGTCATTTTGGCAATTTGTTGATTGAAATTGCATTAATGCAATGATATATGACATATTTACAGATAAGGAGTTCCTATGGAAAACAAAGAATTTCAAATTGAAGAATTTGATATTAAGCTGGACACGGAAGAAATCGGGAGACAATTTGTCTATATTCAGCAGGTTGACTCGACCAATACTTACTTACTCAATAATAAGGATCTGAAGATTCATGGGACAGTTGTTCTAGCCGAAGAACAGACAAAAGGCAGAGGAAGAATGAATAGAGATTGGCAAAGCCAACCCGAACAAAATTTGACTTTCTCCATTCTACTTCGCAAAGTTGACGGGAAAAAAATTAATATAGTAAATCTTGGTGCATCACTTATTGTTGCACAAGCGATAGAAAATTTATATCAACTAAACACCTCGCTTAAGTGGCCAAACGATGTTTTAATTGACAATAAAAAAACAGCCGGCATTTTGCTTGAATCGGTTTCAAAAGCTAACGAATTAGACAGAGTCGTAGTCGGCATCGGAATAAATGTTAACCAAACTAATTTTGCGGGTAAATATTTAATCGAACCAACTTCTGTGAGAAAAGAATTTAAAAGCAGAGTGAGTCGAGAAAAATTACTAAGTGAAGTATTAAATCTTTTTGAAGAGACGCTGTATAAAATTGATGAAAAACCTGAAGAAGTTTTAGAAGACTGGAAGGAGAGATGCAAAATGATAGGGGGAAAGATAAAAGTTGAGAGCACGAAAGAGACCAAATACGGAAACTTTGAAGATATTGATAACGAAGGTTTTCTTTTGCTAAAGATCAATGATAGAGTTGAAAGAATCCACTTTGGAGATGTAAGTCTAAGATAATTGAAAGGAATAATTCTGAAAGTATATTTTGATAACGCCGCAACTACAAAAGTTCATCCTCAAGTTTTTGAGAAAATAATTCCCTTCTTAAACGAAGAGTATGGCAATCCATCTTCAATCCATTCTTTTGGGAGAAAAGTTAGAGTTGCTATCGAAGAGGCACGGGAAACTGCCGCAGAATTTATTAATGCCGACCCAAGCGAAATATATTTTGTAAGTAACGGAACCGAAGCAAATAATTTCCCGATTCTCGGTATTGCCAAAACAGTTTTTTCTGAATCGACGAAGAATGAAATTATTACGTCAACTGTCGAACATGCCTCCGTATTAGAAAGTTTTGAAGAACTATCCAAGTTGGGTTTCAGCGTAAAAATAATTGATGTAACTAACGACTGTGTAGTTGATCAAAAAATACTTCAATCGCAAATATCGAGCGACACATCATTAGTATCTTTAATTCATGTAAACAATGAAACCGGCGCTGTAAATAATATCGAGAAAATTTCTGAATTTATTAGGGACAAAGATATTTACCTTCATACCGATGCGGTACAAAGTTTTGGAAAGATTGACCTTGATGTTAAGAAGATGGGTATTCATTCATTATCTGCCTCTGCACACAAACTTCACGGACCAAAAGGAATCGGTTTAGTTTATGCTAAAGCCGGTACTCCCCTTTCACCGATGATACTCGGCGGTTCACAAGAGAGAAACAGACGGGGAGGAACAGAATTTACTGCCGGAATAATCGGTTTTGCCGAAGCTATACAAACGGCAAAAAAAGAAATGAAAGAAAATTTTGATAAGGTAAATCGATTAAAAAACTATTTCATAAACGGAATAGAACAATCTTCGCTGCAGAACTATTCAATTAATTGCAAAGAAAGTCCTTTCCCATTTATTCTAAGTATAACATTCAACAGTGATTATTATAAAAATGATTCCGAGGCAATGTTAATGTTTCTTGATATAAACGGAATCGCAGCATCGAACGGAGCGGCTTGTACATCGGGTACATTAAAACCATCACATGTGATAATGAATATGGGAAAGTCAAAAGAAGATGCTTCGGGTACTATTAGATTTTCTTTCAGTGCATATAATACTATTAAAGAAATAGATTATACGGTCGAAAAACTCGAATTAATGGCTAAGAAATTTCGCAAATAATTATTTCTCATTTGAAAAATACTCGATCAATAAAACAATCTTATCACGCAAATCTTTTCTGTTAACAATAAAATCGAGAAATCCTTTCTCCTGTAAAAATTCGGAACGCTGAAAACCTTTGGGCAAATCTTTTCCGATGGTTTGTTTTATAACTCTTGGACCGGCAAAACCGATTAATGCATTTGGCTCGGCAATATTAACATCACCAAGCATTGAATAACTTGCAGTTACTCCGCCTGTTGTCGGATCAGTCATAACGGAAATAAAAGGTAATTTAGCATCGGAAAGACGGGCAAGTCTGGCGCTTGTCTTTGCCATTTGCATCAAAGAAAAAGCTCCTTCCATCATACGTGCACCACCGCTTTGGCTAATAATAATAACAGGAATTTTATCTTTGTAAGCACGATCAATTGCACGGGCAATTTTCTCTCCTACAACAGCCCCCATACTGCCGCCGATAAACTTAAAATCCATGCAGGCAAACGAAACCTTATGGTCTTTAATTTTTCCTGTACCGGTCTTTACTGCATCCATCAATTCGGATTTCTTGATTGTTGTGCTGATTCGTTCTTTATACTTTTTTGTGTCTTCAAATTCAAGCGGGTCACCCGATTTCATTTTCTTATCGGTTTCTCTGAATGTACCTTTATCAAATAGAATTTCTACATACTCTTTACTTCCAATTCTAAAATGATAATTGCATTTTAAGCAAACCCATAAATTCAATTCGAGTTGTTTGTTATGAATGATTTCACCGCAGCTTTCACATTTAACCCACTGACCATCGGGCATTTCAAGTTTTATGCTGTCGGGAGAAATATTTTGTTTTGACCGCTTAAACCATCCCATTAGGATTCTTCTCCTTTTACAACATTTGCAGTTACCATAATATTTTGTTGCTGCTTCATTTTATCCGAAGATAAAATTGTAATGGCTGTTGTTAGTTCACCGGATAGCCCTTTTGAGTTAAAGTTTACCGTAACATTTGCAACTTCACCCGGTTTTAGGTTTTGTTTGCTTAACGATAATTCAAAACATTCACATGTTGAAACAACACCTCTGATGTGGAGATCTGTTTTTCCCCTGTTTGCAATACTAATCTGTGTGGTTTTAATTTCACCTTCAACAACTTTACCAAAATCGATTTCATTTATACTTAATGAGATTTGGGGCTGCTGAACAACTTTAGCATCAAGCTCACCCTCGAATAAAATTTTTGTGACGAATGATAATCTCACTTGCGGTCTTTCGGTATCATTCGAAAAAACGTAAACATATTTTTTCTGAATTCCCTTTCTTCCGGCCGAATCAAAAGTTACTTTCAGCTTGGTCGATTCACCCGGTTTAAGTTCTCTCTTATCGGGCTGAGCAGCCGTACAACCACAGGTAGCTTTTATATTTTCTAAAATTAAATTTTCCGTTCCCTCGTTTTTGATGACATATTCATGGGAGACAACATCACCTTGATTAATATTTCCAAAATCATATTCTTCTTCGGAGAAAACTATTTTTGGTTGAGCGTAGAGAGATACTGTCAATACGATAAATAAGATTATATAATTACTCATTTTTTTCATGTTATACTCCTTACTTTGAATTCTTTAAAATATTTTGGTTCGAGCAAATCATAATTCGAAGTTACTAAATCTTTGCCAAATTTATAAGCCCACCTGCCGATATCTAAAGCAGACGGCGTTATATCTACCGAATTAGACTGATGAATTATATTTGAAAATACTAAATCGTTCTTTTCTACT
>CAYLVF010000120.1:0-7245 GCA_964387045.1 uncultured Melioribacter sp.
CTGGAGTTGGTAAAACTGCAATTGCCGAAGGTCTTGCACTTAGAATTCATCAAAGAAAAGTGCCGAGAATTTTACAGGACAAAAGAATTGTTACCCTCGATTTAGCCGGGTTGGTTGCCGGTACAAAATACCGTGGTCAATTTGAAGAGAGAATGAAAGCGTTAATGAACGAACTCGAAAAAGCAGAAGACGTAATTTTATTTATAGATGAATTACATACAATAGTAGGTGCCGGTGGTGCTTCCGGTTCGCTTGATGCTTCCAACATGTTCAAACCTGCATTAGCCCGTGGAGATATTCAATGCATCGGTGCAACTACTCTAGATGAATATCGAAAATATATTGAAACGGATGGTGCACTAGATAGACGCTTCCAAAAAGTTATGGTTGATCCTCCTTCAATTGATGAGACAGTCGAAATTCTTGAACACATTAAAGTAAAATATGAAGAACACCACCACGTTAAATATTCTAACGAGGCAATTACTTCGGCTGTAAAAATGAGCGCAAGATATATAACCGATCGTCATCTGCCCGATAAAGCGATTGATGTTATTGACGAAGCAGGTTCGCGTGTTCATATGGGTAACTTTACGGTAAGTGAAGAAATACTCAAACTCGAAGAGGAAATAGAAAAAGTTAAACATCAAAAAATACGCGTTGTAAAAGAACAAGATTATGAACAAGCTGCGAGACTGCGAGATAAAGAACGAACGATTCAATCAGATTTAGAAATTGCCAAACGTGAATGGGATGCAAAGACCAAAGATATAATTCACGATGTTTCGGAAGACGATATCGCAACAGTTGTTTCGATGATGACCGGGATTCCGGTTACTCGTGTTGTTCAAGCCGAATCTGAAAAACTTCTTAAAATGGAAGAAGCTCTTAAATCTAAAATTGTAGGGCAGGATGAAGCTGTTATTAAATTAACAAAAGCAATTCGCAGAACTAGAGCAGGATTGAAAAATCCGCATAGACCTATCGGAAGTTTTATTTTCTTAGGACCGACCGGTGTCGGTAAAACTGAACTCGCAAAAGTTCTAGCAAGATATCTTTTCGATTCGGATGACGCTTTAATTCGAATCGATATGAGCGAGTACATGGAGAAATATTCTGTTTCCCGTTTAATTGGCGCTCCTCCCGGATATGTAGGTTACGAAGAAGGCGGACAACTTACTGAAAAAGTCCGGCGCAAGCCATACTCGGTTGTTCTTTTTGATGAAATTGAAAAAGCTCATCCGGATGTATTCAATATATTGCTTCAAGTTCTTGATGATGGTCAGCTTACCGATAGTTTAGGTCGTAGAGTTGATTTTAAGAATACGATTATAATCATGACTTCCAACGTTGGAACAAAAGATATTAAAGCGACCGGCGGTATTGGTTTTGCAGATGAATCTGAAGCCAACGCATATGAGAAATTGAAAAATACTGTTGAAGATGCAATGAAGAAATTATTCAACCCGGAATTCTTAAATAGAATTGACGAAGCAATTGTATTTAGAAATCTTGAAATTGATGACATTAAGAAGATCATTTTGATAGAAATAAAAGAATTGGTCAAGAATGTTGAAGATAACAAGATGGAAATTGAACTTGATAAATCTGCTCTCGAATTTTTAGCCGATAAAGGGTTCGATCAAAAATACGGAGCCCGCCCGCTTAAGCGAGCGATCCAAAAATACATTGAAGACCCGCTTGCCGAAGAGATGCTGCTTGGTCATTTCAAAGAGGGGAGCAAGATTATTGTGAAACATAAAAAGAACACCGAAGAACTTTATTTTGTATCACCGAAATATTCATCAAAGAAAACAGATGGTGATGAAGAAGTTAGTGATAATGATGAAAGCGGTGAGAATAAAAAAGAAGAAAAAGTTGATTAAAAACAGAATACAGAATTAAGAAATCGGAAGTCAGAAGAAAAGCCCGATCTTATTTCGGGCTTTTTGGTTTTGTAATTTCCTATAATGTCATTTCCGAAAGCTTTTACCGGAAATCTAAACAGAATGTAATCTCGAAAGAGTCGTTTTTTGATCCCGACTTGTCGGGAAGGAATCTCTCGTATAAGCAATTTGAAAACTAAATGAAACGAAAGGAAGGATTTTATGTCAACATTAAGCAACGACGCTATCAAAGAAGCCTTAGATAAACTGAATGGTTGGAATTTTGAAAAAGATCATCTATTTAAGGAATTCGAATTGAAAGATTTTACAGCATCAATCGGATTTGTAACACAAGTTGCCATTGAAGCTGAAAAAGCAGATCATCATCCCGATATTTTAATTCATTCGTGGAATAAAGTTAAAATAACATTATCAACTCACAGTGCAGGCGGAGTTACACAAAAAGACATTTCTTTGGCAGTAACAATCGAGTCTTTTTAATTAGAATTGCTTTTAGAGTTACAATCTTATCATAGAATTTTTAATCAAGGTAAAGTTTTTGATTTTATAACCCACTCAAATTAATTAATTTTACCAATCAATTTACTTTTCACTATATTTATTATTACTTATGGAACAAAAGAAACTTATTCGAACATTAGATTCAATTGCCTCGCGTCGATTTAAATCCGAAAATGAGATGCTGATTGAAGTTCTTGACCAGATTGTTGTAAGAGAACAAATTAAAGTTACAGGCGGAAGAATTTGGCGCTTAAATAAATTATTGAAAGCATATGAACTTGTATATCAAACCGGAGATGTTCATAAAATTCCTAACGATTTTAAGCTGCCGTTGAATGAATATCCCATCTTTAAAGAAATAACTAAAGAGAGGACGGTACTTGCGAGTGAGACTAACAAGTTTTTAATCAGTAAAGGAATTTTCAGATATTCGGCTTCGGGTGTTGGTCTAAAAATTAAAGTTGAAGACGATAGATACTACGAGTATTTACTAGTTGTTAACAGCGATGAAATAGATGACGATCTTGGATACACTTTAAATATTGTTGCAACAATTCTTACAGCAAAACTTAACGCATGGCGTGCATCTGTTTCCCGTAAAGATTTAATTGAAGACATAGATCGCGCAAAACAATTACAGAAAAGTATTCTACCTGAGCACGAATATTCATTTCACAATTATGACTTGTTCGGAATAACCGTTCCGGCAAAAATAATAGGCGGTGATTTTTTTGATTATCTGGAAATTGGACCTCAAGGTGACAGACTCGGAATTGTTGTTGGTGACGCAGCATCAAAAGGTTTAGCCGCCGCTGCCGAGGCAATGTATATCTCCGGTGCATTAAGAATGGCAAGCACTTTTGAAATAAAAATTTCGCCATTGTTTTACAGAATGAATGAACTGGTAAATAAAATTTTTGAAGACGATAAATTTGCTTCACTTTTTTATTGCGAAATATCGACTGATAAAAAAGGATTATGCTTATATGCAAATGCCGGTCATAATCCACCTATATTTTATGATAAAAGTAAAGATGAATTAATTCTGCTGCATCCTACCGGTCCGCTTATTGGTCCGGCACCCCACTCTGCATATGATACCGATAGTTTCAATTTTAGTCCGGGTGATATATTGGTAATTTTCACCGATGGGATAACAGAAGCCGCCAATGAAAAATTTGAATTTTATGATGAGAGTCGTCTCGAAGAGTTAATAAGAAAAAATGTCTCCAAAACACCGAAGGAAATTGCTTTATCAATTATTGAAAGTGTATCGAAATTTTCTACAAGCGATAGCAAATACCAAGACGATAAAACCATCGTTGTAATAAAACGAAAGGGATAAAATGTCGTTAGACCAAAAAATATTTGAAGCCGGAGTAGTTGGCGCAGGCGGTGCCGGGTTCCCGACTCATATTAAAGCAAAATCAAAAGTTGAATTTGTTCTTGCCAACGGTGCCGAATGTGAACCTCTAATTCATAAAGACCTTGAAATCATGAAAAATTTTCCGAAAGAAATTATTCATGGAATGGAATTAATGATGCAGAATACTAATGCAAAGAAAGGTTACTTCGGAATTAAAGTAAAAAATGCGGATGCAATGGAACTTATCCAAAGTGAATTTTCCAACGGCAAAATTGAAATGACAATTCTGGGTGATTTTTATCCTTCCGGTGATGAATATGAATTAGTTTACGCAGCAACAAAACGCTTGATACCCCCGCACGGAATCCCGCTCGATATAGGTTGTGTGGTCAATAATGTAGAAACATTTTATAATATAAGCAGAGCTTCGGAAGGTAAACCGGTCACCGAAAAATTTATTTGCATTGCCGGTGCCGTAAAAAAACCATCTACTTTTTTTACGCCGGTAGGAACTAGTTTTGAAGAATTGATAAAACATGCCGGTGGTGCAACCGTTAGTGATTTCGGTGTCTTTGTGGGTGGACTTTTAATGGGGAGTTTAACTTTTGATTTATCCGAAGTTGTTACCAAAACAACTGCTGCGTTAATTATATTACCGAAAAATCATTATATGATTAATCGGATGGAACGCCCTAAAGAAGATATGAATAGAATTGGTAAATCTGCTTGCGATCAATGCACTTATTGTACGGAGTTTTGTCCCCGTTATCTATTAGGTTATGATGTTCAACCCCATAAAGTAATGCGCTCACTTGTGTTCACCACTTCGGGAAAAGAATTGTGGAATCAATATGCAGATTTATGCTGTGCGTGTGGTCTGTGTTCATTATATGCATGCCCTGAAGATTTATACCCGCGTGAAGCTTGTGTTCAAAGTAAAGAAGAAATGAAAGCAATAGGACAAAAATATGAGCAGCAAAAACCGGTTAAAGTTCATCCTATCAAAGAAGGAAGAAGAGTTCCTTTAAAGCAATTGCGCAAAAGATTGAACGTAGATGAATATGAAGCACACACTCCTTTTACTAAAGAAAGACCGAAACCAAATTCTGTAAAGATTATGTTGAAGCAGCATGTCGGTGCTCCGGCAAAAGCTGTTGTTAATATTGGTGATATCGTAAATGTCTGCGAAGTAATTGCAAAACCGGAAGAAGGTAAACTCGGTTCAGTTATTCATGCATCAATTAGCGGAAAAGTTACGCACGTAAATGAAGAATTTATAAGAATATCAAAATAGAAAGGTTTACAAATGGTTATGAATTCACTTGGTCTAATTGAATTGACAAGTATCGCTGCAGGTATGCAGGCTGCAGATATAATGTTGAAAACTTCGCAAGTTGAATTGGTTTTATCACGCACTATTTGTTCGGGTAAATATATGGTATTAATCGGCGGTGAAGTTGCTGAAGTGCAATCTGCAGTTGATGCGGCAGTAAGCCAAATTGATTTTGCCGTAATTGATACATTTGTAATTCCTCATGTTCATCCGGATGTATTCCCTGCATTATCAGGGCACACTCTCGCAACTGAATTAGAAGCTTTAGGAATAATCGAATCATTTTCGGTTGCATCATTAATTGAAGGCGCCGATGCAGCGGTAAAAGCAGCAAAAGTTCAGTTGATCGAAATTCGTCTTGCAATGGCGCTCGGCGGTAAAGCATTTTGCACATTAACAGGAGAAGTTGCAGCAGTTAGAAGTGCTGTTGATGCCGGTGCTCAAATAATTGCCGACAAAGGTTTGCTTGTAAACAAAGTTGTAATACCTCAACCTCGCAAAGAATTGATGAGTGAGATGATTTAATGACTGTGTAACCTTCAAGGTAAGCGAAAGCTGATAAAGTTCAATTTCCTTGAAGGTTACTAGCCAAGTTTTCGATTAATGAATCATCAAAACAAATTCTTCACAATCTCGAACATTCCAACATAAGTTCCTATCGCACTTCCGATACCCGAAAGTAAAAACACAAGCAGAATTCTCAGCAATCTATTTTTCCACCAATTTTTTGCTTTCATTACATCTTCGCTTACAGTTTGAAACTCTTTAACTTTCGGCGGAACGAGCATCAATTGAACAAATGCGGCTACATAGCCTGCTCCTATCAGAGGTGTTAGACTTGTAAATGGCGCGGCTAAAAATGAAACCAACACAGTTAATGGATGACCATAAGCAATTGCAGAACCCAATGCGCTCGGAATACCGTTTGCAAGTATCCAATAAATTGCATTATCGCTCGCTGCTGATGCACCTTTGGTTATTCCTATATATAAAATAGCACCAATTATTATTACCGGAATTGCATAACCAATTCCTTTTAAAATTGGGGAGACCGGCGGAATAATTTCATACTTATCAAGATTTTCTTGTCTGCCGTTATTAATCTGCTCAACTATTCCGTTTAAGTGACCGGCACCGACAACCGCAATTACTTTGTTGCCTTTTGATTCTTTTATTTTTTGGGCTAAGTAAATATCACGTTCATCAATCAATACTGATTTTAGAACCGGCATTACTTTTCCAAGTTCGGTCATCATTTCATTTAATACATCAGTCTTTCGAAGCTCGGTTAGCTTTTCTTCACTTAATTCTTCTTTTTCAAAAACTCCGGCTAAACCTGCAGTAAGAAATTTTAATTTTTGCCAGAAAGACATTGAATTCCAAGCACGGCGCAAGGTTATTCTTACATCACGGTCGCATAATTCAATCGGTATGTTATTCTCTTTTGCGGTTTTTGCTGCTTCTAGTAATTCAGCACCCGGGTTAACGCCTAATTTTTCGCCCAACTTTTTTTGGTAGGATGCCAGAAGAATGTTTAGCATTAATGTCGATAGCTGTTTTTCTTTAATTACATTTTTGAGGTCAAGTTCTTCCCATTTCTTTTTATCATTCAAAGATTGATAGCGCTTTTCATCAAGTTCAATGCATACTACATCCGGTTTTTCTTCTTCGATAACTTTTCTAACCAGATCAGCTGATTGCTGCGATATGTGAGCTGTCCCGATAAGAAAATATTCTCTTCCGTTTTGCGAAATTTCAATTACGTCACTTCCATATTTAGATTCAACAGTTTCTTCCAATTTTTCCTCTGATGGTTAAAATGAAAAGCAAAACTACTATTTTTTGGTAAGAATATGAAAAGAGAATTAAACTTGGTATAAGCTATAATTTTAGTACTGTAAAATCATACTATTTTGAGCACGATAGAGCTTTTTATTTGATATTGGAAAAGAATCGTTTTTTGGGTACTTTTATCAATTAATATTTGTCCAATTTGGAGCAGCTATGGGAATTGATTGGGAAAAATTTATCGACAGAACTCTCAACATTACCATGAATGAAAATTACGGCGTTGTTTACGGTGAGAGAAAAGAACAATCAAATTTTTACGAAATTGTTTTCAAAACCGGGAAACTGCG
>CAYLVF010000121.1:0-7235 GCA_964387045.1 uncultured Melioribacter sp.
GATGCCTTCGGCATTCATTCCGCTACGCTCCATTCAGAATGACAGTTACACAACAAACTCTTTATCCGTGGAGAGTTTGGGGCAGCACTCTCTAGTTTTAGGAATTTCTCGAAAATAGTCTAATTCTCAGAATACTTATTCCACCACAAGATGTAGTTCCTTTTTCATCCCTTCGCCTGATTGTCGGGCTATATTCGTGTTCATATATTGTTAACGACAAATGATATGACAATTTCAAGGCAAAATTTTTGCACAATTTTAATATCATAAACAATCATGGAGGAACAAAATGAAATTATTTACAAAGATTTTTTTGGTACTGACACTGGCTTTATTTATTAGTACCAATGTCGATGCGCAGTTTAAGAATTTCGGTTTAAAAGGCGGCTTGCAGTTTAACGGTATTATGCCGGCAACCGAATTTGAGGATGATAACGGAATATCCTTAACAGGCTTTTTAGCCCGCGGATTTTTAAGATTTGAACTGGCAAGTTTTCTTAATGCAGAGATCGGCGCCGGATATGGCAATATTCGTGGTGATGATTTTAACTATACCACAATGACAAAGGGACCCGGCGAATACAGCACTAACATCATTCCAATTGATTTCCGATTACTAATTACACCAATGAATTTTGAAAGTTGGAATCCTTACCTCTATTTCGGTGCTGGTTATATGAACTACAAAGTTGGTATCAAACCGACTGTAACTTCGCCGGAAGCAGTCGAGTCTGAAGGCTGGACTACGATATTCCCTGTCGGTTTAGGAACTGAAATCAAAATAACCGATAATCTACTTGTTGATCTTAGTGTCGGCTTAACTTATACACTAACCGAGAATTTGAATTTTTACAAGATCGACGATCTGAACGACGCTTTCTTTAATATTGGTATTGGTCTTACTTTTAGCGGCGAAAGCTGCGATACCGATAAAGACGGCGACGGACTAACTAGATGCGAAGAAGAAGCACTTGGAACAGACCCATTGAATCCTGATACCGATGGTGACGGTTTATCGGACGGCGATGAAGTATTGAAATACAAAACCGATCCTCTTAATCCGGATACTGATGGCGATGGTCTATCGGATGGTGATGAAGTTTGGAAATACAAAACTAATCCTCTAAAAGCCGATACCGATGGTGACGGTTTATCAGACGGTGATGAAGTATTAAGATACAGAACCGATCCTCTAAAAGCTGATACAGACGGTGACGGCTTATCAGACGGCGATGAAGTATTGAAATACGGAACCGATCCTCTAAAAGCGGATACGGACGGTGATGGCTTATCAGACGGCGATGAAGTAATGAAATACAAAACCGATCCTCTAAAAGCGGATACGGACGGTGACGGCTTAACCGATTATGAAGAAATTATGACTTACAAAACCGATCCTCTAAAAGTTGATACCGATGGCGGATCAGTCGGCGATGGAGTTGAAGTTAGACGAGGAACCGATCCTCTTGATCCTTCAGATGATATTGTACAAATAGATGTTCCTATCGTTCTTGAAGGTATTACCTTTGCCACAAATAAATACAACATTACTCCCGAATCTGAAAGTGTTTTGAGCAAAGCGCTGAAAACATTACGAACATACGATGATATAATTGTTGAAATAAGTGGTCATACAGATAGTGACGGCAGCAATGCATATAACCAGACTCTTTCTTATAATAGAGCGAATGCTGTTAGAGAATGGCTTATAAGTAATGGTATCTCATCCGATAGAATTACTGCGGTTGGTTACGGTGAAGAGAAACCAAGAGTTGCTAACGATACTCCGGAACATAAAAGAATGAATAGAAGAATTGAGTTCAAGAGAATTAAGTAATTCAATTTATTAAGGAGTTTCATTTAAGGGTGTCTTCGGGCACCCTTTTTTTAATGTAATAACCTCAGTAAAAGTTCTAAAACAAACCAAGAGAGACAAATGTTATTTGATAAATCGTACGAGAATAAATCTCAGGTAAAGAGAGATTTAGTTGTAAGCTTAGCTTTGTTTTTCGCAACTCTTTCTATTATTGTTGCATTGTTATAAAATAATGAACAAAAAAGTGCAGGGTCAGCGGATTATTTGGGGGTAAAGTGTTTTATTTATATATTTTCGATCACTTGAGACTGTGAACATAATCGAAGTCCCTTTTTTTAATATAAAAGAAAAAGCTAATGAAATCTTTGGCGGTTATTTTATTTATTTCAGATAGCACCGCAAGAGAATAAATCTCAGGTTCACTTATTAGCGCATTCGCGGCAAAAAAAAGAAGATCGATTGAACGAATAAAAGCAAAAAAAGCTTAAGCCGCTAATGCGCGAATGAATTCTTTCACTTTGTTTTTTTTATTCGCCCACCTCTCCAGCTAATACAGATTCTCAGCAAAAATTATTCCTGAGTTCTGACAGATGCGTAAAAATGAAAAATTTGTCACCGTTAGTGATTGAACTATGAGGAGTTATTTTTTTTGCTAATCGAAAATACCGCACTAATTGTCAGAGCTCAGGATAATAAAATCACGGTGGGATTTTTTATTTAATTATTACCGCAACGAACTCCGTTAGGAGTTCCATTATAGTAACACTCGATGAAACCAAACAGTGAAGAACCCCGTTAGGGGTTCCATTATAGTAACACTTTTGCTAATCGAAAATACCGCACTAATTGTCAGAGCTAAGGAAAGAATAAGAGACATCGTAGTTATAGCATTCTTCTTTTCAGAATCATTCAATACTTTGCTTAATAACTTTTGCCACCCATTAATCATGTAATCTAAAGTACACGCTGAAATGGATCTGCTATTTTATTTGAACTGCTGCAAATGAACAAGCCCAACTTGATTGTTTAGTAAGTTGGACTTTTATTGATGTTAAGTCATTTAGAAACTTTTAGATGCTTCGTCAATCGATGGATACTGTTCAAATACACTGTTGAGTTTTGTAATTGATAGCAAGCCTTCGATCTTATCAGTAACGCCTGCAAGTTTCATTTGACCGCCGGCATCTTTAACTGTGCTGAATGCACGGACAATATTACCGAGACCCGAACTGTTAACGAATTTAACATCGCTCATATCAACAATAATGTTTTTCTTACCGGAACCTAAAACCTTTGCAAGTTCATCGTGAAATTCCTGAGCTTCCGGTCCGCCCATTAATTTTCCTTTGAATGAAAATACTGCTGCGTTATATACTTCGTCGGTGCTGAATTTCATGGTGAGTCCTCCTTTAATGTTGGTATAATAATAATGAATTGTAATAAAAAATAATACAAATTTTATTTTACTTTAATTACTACGAAAGTAATATCCCTCCTTCGTTCAAAATTCGAACTTCGGAGGGCAGGTATCTTCTTATTTTACTTTGATTACCACAAATGTCACGTCATCATCAGGCTCTTTATGATCAGTCCACCGGCTGCCGAATTTATTTAGATATGCTACAATATCTTCGGGAGATTTTGCTGCCGCCTCTTCAAATAATTTTGCCGTTCGTGTATAACCAATCATCTCGTCTGAGGAATTTGTAAGTTCCGCAAATCCATCGCTCATCATCAACAAGGCGTCCCCTTTTTCCACAATTTCTTCTCTAACTTCATAATCATACTCTCTCATTGCGCCTAACGGAAGATCGTTTACCGCAATCTCTAACAGTTCAGCAGATCTATTTCTATACATATAAAGTGACGGCATTCCCGCATTTGCAATTCTTATCGTATTTCCTTTAAACTGTATACAAGTTAGAGCCATCATTAATCTATTAAGCTGCATATCCTTTATCGCTTGACTGGAATTATTAAAGAAGGATTTTAATTCTTTGCTTGAACGATCAGCCATAAATAACGATTTCATAATTGAGACCATCATTCCGGACATCATACCGTGTCCGGTTGCATCACCGAGAACAACCGTAAGTGTTCCATCAAGATGAACATGGAAATCGTAGTAATCACCACCGACTTCGGTTGCAGTTTTCATATATACTGCGATGTCCAAGTGAGGTACTTGCGGTAGTGATTTCGGTAACATCGAGAGTTGAAGGTTGCGAGCTTCTTCCAACTCTTCAGTTTTTCTTTGATTCTCAGCTTGCAGCAATGCTAACTGAGCCTTGCGCTGTTCCAATCTTTTTATTCTTACTTTTTGAAAACGATCTACCGAAAACAATCCGAATAAGAAAAGAAATGCATAAGACGCATAGGCGAGATTAGTTTTCCACCAAGGAGGGTTAATGATTAATCTTATTGACTTACCTTCTTCATTCCACAAGCCGTCGTTATTCGATCCTTTTACTTTGAATATGTATTCACCCGGATCAAGATTTGTATATGTCGCAATTCTAGTATTGCCTACATATCTCCACTGATCCTCATAATTATCCAGTTTAAATGCATATTTATTTTTAGTTGGATTTGAATAATGAAGAGCAACATATTCGAATAAAATATCGTTCTGCCAGTATTCTAAAATTATCTCTGAAGTTTTTGTAATTTCTTGTTTAAGCGGAGAATTTTCACCGACATGAATCGATTCATTAAATATTTTGAAATCGGTAATTACAATATTCGGGATGTATTTATTATCACTAACTTCTTCCGGTATAAAAGAATTAAATCCTTTGATTCCACCGAAAAACATTTCCCCGTTATGCGCTAGGTGATAAGAACCACCGTTAAACTCTTCACTTTGCAAACCATCATCAACAGTATAATTTCTGAACTCAAATGTTTTCGGATCGAATTTCGTGATGCCGTTATTAGTTGATATCCACAAAAATCCATTTTTATCAGGTAACGCACCATAAACTCCATTATTCGGAATGTTACTATTACCTTCCGTAAATCGTAAGAATTTTTCAGTTGCCGGATCAAAACGATTTAGACCGCCTCCATAGGTTGACACCCAAACGAATCCTTCATCATCTTCATAGAAATGCATAACGTTCGGGTGACTGATACTTGTTGAATCATTAGGATCATGAGTATAACTGCGAAATGTTTCGGTATCTAGATTAAGTATGTTGATTCCGTTAGTAGTCCCCATCCAAATTTCATTTGGTCGTTTATCCGAGTACCACACAAATCTTACAAAATTAGCCCTGTTATCAAGCCCGTTATCTACTAATGGATCATAAGTGTATTGTTTTGCGGTGAAGTCATTTTTATTAAACTTAACCAGACCGTTTCCGTTTGTGCCGAACCAAAGGTAACCGGGGAATTTATCGATCTCCAAAATATTATAATTTACTCTGAACCCTTCACTATTCTCACCAACAAAAAAACTTTTGAATTTATTAGTCTTTTTATCGAATCGATTCAGTCCATTAAAAGTTCCGATCCACAAATACTCTCCGTCATTATAAATTTCTGTAGCAAAGTTTGAACTGATTGAAGCCGGATCATTCCTATTATTTTTATAGAAATTAACACTTTCACTTTTACGATCATAAGAAACTAGCCCGTCCCCCTGAGTTGCAATCCAAAGTAAATCTTCTTGATCAAGATAAAAACCTCTAATAGCGTTACTGAATTTTGAATTGTCGTTTGGATTTGCGAGATAAGCATTAAACTTGGTCAAGGACTCATCATAAATACGTACACCGCCCAAACCGGTGCCTATCCATATAACTCCGGTTCTATCTGCATGAATTGAAAGGACACCGTTAGTTCTAAGTCCCGGTTCATTTTTAGGATCGAGATTAAATTTTTGTAAGTAACCATTTGTGGTATCCAATTTATAAAGCAACGTCTTGCTAAAATCTATTCCATTAGATTCTGAATATCCCAAACCACCAATCCAGATATTGCCTTTACCGTCTGATTCCAAGGCTTGAATATGAATTGAGTTAGCGGCAGCATAATCATTTTCAAATTGAACTTTACTAAGTGATAAATTATCTCTATCAAACTTCCATAAACCTTCACCTTCAGTGCCAATCCAAATTTGCTTATCATTACTTTCTTCAATTGTATTTACATAATTCTTGAAAACCTGATTGCGAACTACTATCGGCTGCAATTGAGGAATTCCCAAATCGTTATAAGATAACTTAAAGTAATGGACTTTATTACCCCCGCCTACCCACAAATGGTTTAGCCCGTCTTCATAGACAAAATTCACCTCATCACTTTGCAACGGATAATTTTTCGGAAGCATATTCTGCATATGTATGAATTTTCCCTCTTTCACAATCATGTAGTCGAAGCCATTATTGTTTGTACCGATCCATAGATTTCCATTTTCATTTTCACTGAGTGAAATTATATAATTGTCAGCCAAAGAGTAAGGATCGGAATGTATGTGACTGTAACTATTAAAATTGTTGCTCTCCGCATTAAATCTGCTGAGCCCGCCAAAATTACCGCCACTCCATAAGGTTCCATCATTTGCAACAAGAAGTACAGTAGCAAAATTATCTGCTAAAGAATTTGAATCACCCGGGATTGTTTTAAAAGTCTCAAAATTATAACCATCATATCTATTCAAACCATCTTCCGTTCCAATCCAAATAAAACCGTCTTGGTCCTGAGCAATATCAAATATTCTGTTCTGCGATAGACCATCGCTAGAAGTAAGATGCCTAAAATTGACTTGCCTGGTTTGAGCAAAAACCATTGAGGAAAGAAAGAGCAAAACAATTAATACAAACATAAAATGGCAGCTTTTCTCTATATGTAATTTCATAGAATTATACTCCTTATTTCACTTTAATTACTACGAATGTAACGTCATCTTCATTTTCTTTACCATTCGTCCATTGATTTCCAAATGCATTCAAATGATTAATAATCTTTTCGGGTTCTTGATGGGATACTTCTTCAAAAAGATTTTTTGCTTTGGAATATCCAATCATATCATTATCCGAATTAATCAGCTCGGGGAAACCGTCACTCATCATTAGTAATGTATCGCCGGAGTAAATATTTTCTTCAATAATTTCGTAATCTATATTTTTGATTGAACCGAGAGGCAGATTATTTATTGCAATCTCTTCAACTCTTTTTTTATTATTTCGATAAATAAAAATCGGCGGCATCCCCGCATTTGCAATTCTGATTTTATTTGAATTAAACTGAACGCAAGTGAGAGCCATCATCAATCTTCCTAAATGCATATCCTTAATTGAATGATTTGAATTTTGGAAAAATGGTTTCAAATCCTTGCTAGACCTATCCGACATAAAAAGAGATTTCATAATTGAGACCATCATTCCGGACATCATACCGTGTCCGGTTGCATCAC
>CAYLVF010000122.1:0-7191 GCA_964387045.1 uncultured Melioribacter sp.
AATTCGACCGCATCTGTTTTATAAATTTTTTTATCAGAAGCCGGTGCTATTATTTGAGGGCGTTCTTTATTGTACTCCATCATTTCCAATAATGTATCGATATCTTTATACTTTGGAGTTAAACCTGCACGCACAACATTATCCGAGTTAGCCATGCATTCAATTATATTTCCTTTGATATATGCATGCGGAATTCCGGCACCGGTATAAATTCCTTCTCCTTCTTTTAATTCAAGATAGTTAAAAAGCAATATTGAAATTAATCCAACGTCAAAACCATAGTTCTCAAATTCTTTTATAAAGACCATTTCATCATTAGTTCTGTCTTTAGAATTTACAATTTGATCATGGAGTTTTTGAATTAAATTTTCTAATTCAGTTTTCGGCAACTGCATTATTTTAGTATAATAATTTTTAATGAAGTTCTTTTCATTAATAGAATTCGTATCGATCAATTCTTTCATTGCCGGATATCTATAAATAACTTCAATGAATTGTTTTAATGGTTTAAATCCTACAATGGATTTTAAGTAGTCAATTGCAATTGCAACTTCAGGTTTATGATTATCATCTGGATAATTTTGGGGATCTTTTGAATGTAAAATTTTTGCTAGATTTTTATCCGGATGTGCTTGAATTGATAATGCCTTTTCACACGATAATATCTTTAACAGAAAAGGAAGTGATTTGCCGAATTTTCTTATAACTTTTTCACCTAAAATTTCCGCGGGATAATTCTTAATTACTTCATCTAGCTTAAACATATTATCATTAATTTCGATTTTAGATGGTGCTTTTGGATGTGCGCCAATCCATAATTCTGCATAAGGTAAATCTTTTTCCGGTTCTATTCCCAATAATTTGGGGATGAATGCATTTTCATTTTTGGTGCCCCAATCATAATGCTGTATTTCGTTTATTAATTTATAGGGCTTGGGTTCAATCATAAAAAAATCGGAATTAATTATGGAGTGTAATTTGGCAATAAATGAGGGGAAAAACAATAAACTAAAAATAGTAGATCATCTCTTTAACTCTAAAAAGAGCATTAATTATCTTCATATTGATTAGAGAAGTATGTATAGTAATTCAAATATGGTTGTATAGAATTATTTCAATGATAACAAATCAATATGGTCAAGACAAGTAATTCTATAACCAAATATTTGAATCAATTATCAGATTGTGGAAGATTCAGTTTTTGTCCCGGATAAATTTTATTCCAATCATCAATTTGATATTCATTCATTGCAAATATTTTGAACCAATACAGACGATCATTGTAAAATTTTTCGGCTATTGAAACTAGCGACTCTCCTTCAGTTACCTCATAGATTTCAGGAATCCCAGTCTTTGCAGCTTCCTTTTTAATTTGAGCTAATTCTTCTTTTGTTGGTTTCAGTGTATCGGGTACTTCAACCGGTTTTTCCACAACTGGAGTTTTTTCCGGTACTTTTTCTTCTTCCTCGCCGCACGAGGTGAATAGTATTAATGATGTAATAATCAATAAAGTCAATAGAGATCGAAGTATTATCCAAATGTTTTTCATAACAAACCTCTTATGTGGTCGTATTATTGTATAAAATAATACTATCACATTAAGAAATCAATGAGAATGTAATGGTATCATAAAAACAAGTTGAATGGAAATTTTGCTTCGTCAAAATACTTTAAATTGGCATTCATACTTTGTCCAGATAAGAATACTTATTTGTATTTTTTTCATTATCTTTTAATACAAAAACCCGTTTTCACACTTAAAATAGCGGTAAACCTATGGTCCATCAAATCCCTAGTAACATCGAAATTGAACACCCTCATTTGGATGCACCTGTAGAATGGTGGTTTTTTAATGGTTGTTTTGAGGGTGAGAAAACGGCTCAATATAAATTTATGATAAGTTTTTTTAGACACAGTATTCCAAAAGAAAATGAAGAAGCGCATAATGGTTTTTCGTTGTTATTCTCCCTATTTAATAGTGAAAGCAAAGAATATAAGTTCGTTAGTAAGATCGATCATACGGTCTTTTCAGATCTAATTTCTCAGCTCGATAAAGAAAACAATTTTGAGCTGGATAAAGATTTACTACAAGTTTTGCGAAAAGAATTAACACACCATGGAACTCCAAGACCTATTCAACTAGATTCAGCGGAAGTAATTTTCGATAAAGAAAAAATTAAAATCCGTTGGAGTGATTTCCAATTATCACAGGCTGATCATAAATTCAAAATAAATTTTACTAATCCATTCTCAGGGAATATGTGTGCTATCACACTTGAACCGGAATCTCTAAGAATAGAATTAAGAGATTCATACAAAGCCAGATTGCTTGGTGGCACAACTTCCTACTTTTGTTATCCAAAATTAAACCTTACAGGCAAATTTGATGAAATCCCTATTTCCGGAATGGCTTGGATGGACCATCAATCTGGAGAGGTTTCCTGTTTTGGTGAAGACGGACCTATAAAAAAAGTTTTAGGTTGGGATTGGTTCGGAATCAACTTAGAAAATGGTATTGATCTAATTTTAATTATTCATAGAAATGCCAAAAGCAATGAAAGAATTCATTTACACTCTTTTATTATTGATAAAAATTATGGAGTAACCCATTCAAATAATTTTTTTGCGGAGCCAATCGAAACTTGGGAAAGTCCAACTACACATATTGTATACCCTGTTAAATGGGAAATTAATCTTGTTGACTTTGGAATAAAATTAACATTTTCTCCCGATACGAATAATCAAGAAATATTAATACTTGGTATTGCTAGAGCTGTCTGGGAAGGGTCAGGTAGTGTTGAGGGAACTTTAAATGGTAAAAAAATAAAAGGCATAGCTCGTGCAGAATTTTTTGGTTACGGATATATTTTTGATTTCCAAAACTATCTCCAACGTTTAGCTGATAGAGTTGATAAAAAAATTGAAGAATTTTTCCCAAAAGAAATGAACTCAGAACAAATTGAAAAATATGTCGGTAAACCATATTGGCTACACGATCCACCTGCCTATACGGAAATGCTATGTATACCTATTTGGGATCTTATATTAAGGAGAGGGAAAAGATGGCGACCGATTTTCGGAATACTTATGGGCGAAGCTCTAGGTAAGTCTTCAGAACATTTTGAAGCATCTGCTTGCCTCGCGGAGCTTGTGCATTCGGGTGCCTTAATAGTTGATGATATTGAAGATAATTCATTACTCCGTAGAGGAGAACAAACACTTCATTTAAAGTACGGTACTGACGTTGCGCTCAATGCCGGAAATACACTCTACTTTTTACCATATGTTGAATTGCTCACACATAAGTACTTAAATGAAAAACAGAAATTAAGAATTCATGAAATCTGGATGAAAACAATCCTGGAAGCTCATTTCGGTCAAACATTGGATATTTACTGGTCGCGAAATATGAACATGAGTAATTTGACATCCTGGATGAATGATTCGATTGAAGAGAAAATTTTACAAATGTACGATTATAAAACAGCAGCCGGAGCTAAAGGACTTGCGGAAGTAGCTGCGGTTATTGCTGAAGTTGATGCTGATATCACAAAAACTGTTATTTCTTTCTCAAGAGCTTTTGCAGTTGCTTTCCAATTAATAGATGATACACATAATTTTAGTGACTCACCTAAGTGGACTAAAACCTGCGGTGAAGATCTATATAACGGAAAACTTACTTACGTTATTGTAAAAGCATTAAGAAATTTGGATACTTCCAACGCAATTAGGTTAAAAGAGATTCTTTGCACTAAAGAGTTGAGAGAAGATAATAATATACTTCAAGCAGGTATTGAATTAGTTCGGTCTTCCGGTGCACTTGATGAATGTAGAAAAGAGGCTCACACGCTCAGTATGAAAGAATGGGAAAAATTTGCTGAAGTTGTACCGAGCTGTGAGCCTAAAATTATGTTGAATATGCTTTGCTTAAAAATGCTGGACCTAGCATACGATACTTAGTTTACTATAAACTGAATTAATAATTTATAACACTACTTCAAGTAAGTCATTTTTATTGTTTTATTAAATTCACCGCTAGTAAATCGTGCGAAATAAACTCCGCTTGAAATACTTTCAGGATTAAAACTTTCCCTATAAGTTCCTGCATTTCGAAATTCATCAAACAGTGTAAATATTTCTTCGCCAAGAGAATTGTAAATTTTTAACTTGACTAAACCTGCTTTGGGAATTGTAAATTCAATATTAGTTGAAGGATTAAAAGGATTAGGAAAGTTTTGTTTCACGACATAATCAACGGGAAGAATTTCATCACTAACATCAACTATAACTGGATTTTCGAACCAGATAAAATCACCAGTTTCAATTAGACCGGTGATTGGTTGTCCATATAGCGGATATATAAGAATAATATCTCCCCCCTTTGTAAGGAACATTATAATGTCAGTAACATCGGGTGTACTTCCAAAATAACGACTCTCGGCAGCTACATATCTTAGCGCTTCAACTACCTTACCATTTGGTAGGGTGAGTGTTCCATAAGCGTCTACTAAATTCTCAATTGTGATTGGAGTAACATCTTCATTATTGTCCATCCTAAATATTTCATCACCGGTGTAACTCCACGAATCTAAGTAATTCAGCGGGAATATAATTCTTCTAGCCGGATCAAAAATTATATTGAAGATATTATTGGAGGTTTCAATTGATTCTCCATAAGCAAAAACTGTATCTCCGTTTGACGCAGAATACAACCAAATATCTGTTCCGGTAGGTTCACCATCCATTCTTTCCATAACATGTTGACAGTATATAGCATCCGGGTACAAATCGGCAAACGGAGTTGTGGTAATGTCAACGAATGTTGATGGAGATGTATTTAACGCAGTTACATCTGTGAAATCCCAATTATTTTCACCCGGTTGTCCAACATCAACAAAAACTCTACCGCCAAAATTAATGAGAAGCGTATCACCTTCTTCACCCGTTAACAAATAATCATCAAAGAAAATTGTTGCTTGCGCTTGCAGTGTAACAGTTAAAATAACAATCATTAAAAAAAACCGAATTAATTTCGTCATTAGCACCCTCCTTTTTAACGTAGATAAATTTGAATAATAATTTTTGTTTCAAATAGATTCTCATTCCCCATTTACATCAAAGAGGAATAAACTTTTGAATTCAAAACCGAATTCTTATTCCAAATAATGCATGTTTTATAGAACTAATTGCAACAAAAATTTATATTACAGATAACAGAATGCTATCAATGGATTTTACTGGTAAGTATTGAGAGAAATTATCGGGAAGGTTTTGATAAATTATTATAGTGATATTCATATAACATCCATTACAGTTTTGTGTACAGATGCAATAAATCAGCGGGATTTTGATATCAATCTAAAAACAAAAAAAATTAAAAGCAATTTAATCTAAGATTCGTGGGATCAGCGTCACTTTACTATGCGACTTCCAAAAGATGAGACAAAGGTTTATGCGTGGTTTAAAAACTAAAAATTGTTTATAAAAATTGAAGGGTTTTCCTTTAAGTAAAAGTTACCAAATGTTGTCCCGCCAGGGTTCGAACCTGGACTCTTCTGATCCAGAGTCAGACGTGTTGCCAATTACACCACGGGACAATTTTATTTTACTAATTAATCCTTTCTGCCAATAATTTCATTATTAGGTTTCAATCCTACTTTGCTGGAAAGTGGACATATACCTAGATTAAATTGCTCACTAACATCAACGATTGTAGGATCGGCAACTGGAACATATGGGACACCAATTGGGGTAGCGTCAGTTATTCGAATTCTTGCTTGACTTGTTGGTAAATCAGGTATAAACACAAAATTACTATCTACATCAAAAACGCATTGACCAACTAAAGGAATTGGGATAGAATATGCACCACTTGATGGATATTGCTCTTCAAAAGTTTCCCAAGTTGCTCCATTGTTGGAAGTATATTCAATTTTTACATGTGAAATACCTGCTGAAGTCCAAGTCACAAGATTAAATAAATCTTCACATGGATCATCCGGACAAAAATAATATTCATCTCCCAATGGCTGTTCAATACGCAATAATTTTACTTGTGGATGGATACTAAAAAATCCATCCGTATCATCAAATAAGTTTTCATTATTGGTTTCTCGTATCCTAATTTTTGCAAGATCAGTCCTATATTGAATATTCTCTGGAACTCGCCAATTATATAAACCATTACTGGGGATACCGAAAACGATACTATTCCAAGTAGCTCCTCCGTTTAGAGAGTATTGTATGTCAACTTTCTCAACATTGTTTGACTCCCAACGTATTTCATGATAGTTAGGATTATTTGGGTCCTTGCTTGTCAACCAATTTTCACCACCATTCGGTCTAACCACTGTGATGGACTTTGTGATTTTTGGTAAAATGGTAAATGTACCATCGGATGCATCTACTGGAGAACCTGTACTTGCTTCTTTTACTCTTACTTTATATTCTGTTGAAGGAATCGCAAATTCGGTACTATAAGTCCCTGTATTATTAATAGAAGCTGCAACTGTATCCCATTTAACTCCATTATTGGATGTGGACTCAATCGTAATTTTTTCAATTCCGATAGAAGTCCAAGTAATATCAAAAGATTCACCGGCAGTAAATTCCTCTCCCCCATTCGGAGTTAATAATGTAATTGAAGGAATAGGTTTTATTGTAAATGTACCGTTGCTTTCATCCATAGGTTTGCCGTCAACAGCATCACTAACCCTTACTTTACACGATCGTTTAAAATCATCTACGGAAGGGATCGGATTCCAAGTATAGGCATCGGCATTTTCAACTGATTCTGCAATAACTATCCAGGTAGTACCGTTATTTAATGAATATTCAATCTTTACAGAATCAATACCGCTTGACTGCCAGGTTATTAATTCAGAGACACCTGATTGCCATATTTCACCACCGTTGGGCGAAGTTACAATAAGTGTTTGAACAACTTGGTTTGTAATTGTAAAATTACCGTCCGATATATCACTTGGAATTCCGTCCGAAGCATCACTTACTCTGATACGGCATTGCTGCGAACTAACATCCGGTATATTATCCCAAACGTAAAACCCGATACTAGGAGTACTTCTTACTATAGTAGTCCAATTAGCACCGTTATTAGTTGTAATTTCTATGTGAACATTTTCAACATTTGTCGAAGTCCACCTAATATTTGTTGACGTACCTGCTTGAAGC
>CAYLVF010000123.1:0-7163 GCA_964387045.1 uncultured Melioribacter sp.
AACGCAACAAGTCCTGCTGCATATTCCGTATCTCCTTTTGCAAGCTGATTCCAAACGATAACCATTGCGATACAGCGAGCTAATCCTATTAGAATTAATCCAGCCATATATTCGGGATAGTCCTGTAGAAATATTACGGCGAGTACAAACATCAGTACCGGTCCGATAATCCAGTTCTGTATTAGAGAAAGTGAGAGTATTTTTACATTTCTAAAAACATCGGGCAATTCTTCGTACTTTACTTTTGCAAGGGGAGGGTACATCATTAAAATTAATCCGATTGCAATTGGAATATTTGTCGTTCCAACACTGAAGGAATCCCAAAATGTTGCTACGGAAGGAAATAAATGTCCGGAAAAAACTCCGATAAACATTGCAAGAAAAATCCACAAAGTTAAGTATCTATCTAAAAATGAAAGCTTTTTTATTAATGTACTCATTCTACTCCTTTAAAAAGATTTTTTTATCATCGCTAAAATTTTTGTTGACGAAATAAATTATCCCGGAAAACAAAATTGCGGCGGGAATAATTATTATCCATTTGTTAACCCCAATCAATTGAAAAATATCACCGCTGATTTTTTCCGATAGAAAGATTTTATTGATAGGCTTGAAAAATAGCGCATAAATAAAAATCCCAATTGCCATTCCAACTAAACCGATTATAGAATCTTTCTTTCCTTCACCGATTCTAGCAGCCAGAGTTCCGGGACAGTAACCAAGCAGACCCATTCCTGTTCCAAAAATTAATCCGCCGATTAACATTCCCCAATGAAGAGGTTTTGGTGAAATTTTTAACCAGCCAAGATCGCCAAATAAGTGAAATAGAATTAATGAACTTATTACTGCTGTCATCATAAATTTTAAAATCTTGAAATCCTTAAGACGGAGCATTCCCATTACGCGAGGATATTTTGTGATTCCAGTTCTTGTAAGAATGTATCCGAAAAGAAGTCCGATGACCAACCCGAGTAAAATTTTAATTAGGATCATTTTTCACCTCCCAAATTCGGATAGAGAATTTTAGCGGTGATTATACCTGAAGCAAAAAATGAAATACCGGCTACAATGCTACCAAGTGATAAATGCGCCCAACCTTGTAAAATATTTCCGGTTGTACATCCGCCTGCAAAAGTGGCTCCGAATCCGAGTAGTATTCCGCCGACCAAAACAACTAGATATCGTTTAGTCAAACTTTTTCCGTGATACTTTTCCCAAGTAGAAGGAATATTTTCCGGTGAGAATATTTTAGTTTGTTTTGCTGCAATGAATCCGCCTATTACTAAACCAATAAGCAGAAAGAATTCAAGAAAATTTTTGCTGAATTTTGACAGAACAGAATTTTCAGCAAAATCCCCAACTAAATTACCAAACATAGCAGCAATGTATCCAAACCCGGCAGTTACTCCGAAAGGATAAGTTTTGTATTCAATAGCTTCAAAAATAAAATAAGTTGCAACCGAAAGAAGTGATACTAAAATCCCTCCGGTAAACCAATGCATTTCTTTTGAGTTATCCATAGCTCCGCCTGTTATTTGATGTTATCTTTTAACCAATGATCAAGTGTTGATTTTGTCGGTATCTTACCTTGACTTAAAACCTTATCATTTACAACAAGTCCTGGTGTCATGAACACACCTAAATTAGCAAAATCATTTACATCGGTTACTTTTTCGATGTTTGCTTGATAACCACTTTCTGAAATAACTTCTTTACAGAGTGTTTCTAATTTTAGGCAGTTAGAGCAACCACTCCCTACTACTTTGATGTTGAGCATATTTTAACTCCTTCCAATTTCGAATTTAGATTCCCGCTAAAAGCATGCGGGAATGACAAGATTATATAATATTATCATAAAGGTCCATCCAGTCAGGATTCATTTTCTCAATCAACTTAATTTTCCATTCACGACGCCATTTCTTAATTGCTTTTTCTCTTTTTATTGCTTCTCTTATGTCATTAAACACCTCGTAGTACACAAGTTTTTTTAGATTATATCTTTTGGTAAAACCCTCAATTAATCCTTCCTTATGTTTATAAACACGTTTAATTAGATCATTCGTGACTCCGGTGTATAGAGTGCCATTCTTTTTATTCGTCATTATGTATAGATAATATTGTTCCATTGTATCCATTAGATTCCCGCTAAAAACATGCGGGAATGACATTATTATTTTTACTACTATTGTCATACCCGCGGTATCTCTTGATTGTTGTTGAAATTACCTCTCAAAATATCCGGGAATGGCATTATTAGAATTAACAATTTTATATCGCGCCGTAAACCATTCCAACTATTGTTGACATAACTACAACAAGTGACACAAACACCGCTGTTTTTTGTGTCCCGATGACACTTCTAATCACAAGCATATTCGGTAACGATAATGCTGGTCCCGCTAATAACAATGCAAGTGCCGGACCTTTACCCATTCCGCTGTTTATCAATCCTTGTAAAATCGGGATCTCAGTTAATGTAGCGAAGTACATAAACGCACCGACAATCGATGCAAAGAAATTTGAGAAGAGTGAATTTCCGCCGACAAGATTTGCAATCCATTTATTCGGAATAATTCCGTTTCCGTTATCGGCAGAACCGAGCAAGAAACCGGCAACCAATACTCCGGCAGCGAGAAGCGGCATTATCTGTTTTGTAAATCCCCATGTTTCGCCAAGCCACTCGTTAGGTTCACCTTTGCTGAATGTAAGAATTAATGTTAAGATCACTACAGCAACAGTGAATGGAATTAAGGGTTGACTCCCCCAAATGAGTACTGTTAGCAAAACAATGAGTGAACCGATACCAACATAAATTTTATTCAGCTTAAGAATAAAAGCGAGTGAAAGAGAAAAAAATATTCCAAAGATTCCGACAAATATCCATTTATAATCAAACATAAAAAACCAGAAACCTTCTGTTGTATCCGGCTTCCCCCAGTTAGCAAAAACGAGAATTGCAACGAGTACAAAAAAGTGAAATGCTGTTTGCCAAATTGGTCGGATCTCCTCCGGTTCCGGTAAGGCTAATTGAGCTGCCGCTCTTTCTTTTTCTTCCTTACGATAGATAAAACTCATTATAAGTCCTATCACAAGACTAAAAGTAACTGCGCCAATAATTCTTGCAACACCTAATTCAAAACCTAGAATTCTTGCGGTTAATATTATTGCCAGAATATTTATTGCCGGACCGGAATAAAGAAAAGCTATAGCCGGACCTAATCCCGCACCTCTCTTATGAATACCGGAGAAAAGCGGAAGTACCGTACAAGAGCAAACTGCTAATATTGTTCCCGATACAGATGCGACAGAATAAGCGACCCACTTCTTTGCTTTACCTCCGAGATATTTGATGACTGCATTTTGACTTACAAATACAGCAATTACTCCGGCAATAAAAAAAGCGGGTATTAAACAGAGTAAAACATGTTCCTGTGCATACCATTTGGCAAGATCGAAAGCTGCGATGATTGCAGCGGAAAAGGACTCATCTTCTATCGGCATAAAGTATGCGAATAAGAAGAATCCAAGTATCCATAAAAACGATTTGTATTGTTCTTTCCAGTTCATAACAGAAGACATTGAATCTACATTTCGTCAAATGACGAATTATTATTCAAAAAATTTTTAGTTAGAACATACTTGATAACGATCGACGTTTTTTACTTTTTCTCTATCTGCTGTGATTATCTTATCATCGGCTATCCAAAAATCAAGTGAAGATAGCATTGCGGATACACGTTGGTCGGAAGGAGTAGGGTTGATCTGGAAATTTACCCATTTTCCATCTTTTTCCTCTATAATAAAACCACTGTCTCTAAGAATGCTTAAATGTTTGGAAACTGTTGAAGTGGCAAGATTAAGAACACTTGTGATTTCGCAAACACAAAGATGTTTGGACTGAAGCATTTTCAGAATTCGCAATCTATTTGGGTCTGAAAGTGCTTTAAATAGTTTTGTTTTTTCTTTCATGATAATTTCATTTCGTTAACTAACGAAATATAAAACTAATAAAAACGGGATGCAAAAATAATTACATCCCGTTTTTTATTATTAATTTTTATAACCAACAACCGTAATACTAAAAATTCCTTTTAGATTCTGTTTATAATCATACATTCCATTTTCTGTGAGGTATGTTTTCAATAATTCATCGGGCAAATCAATTCTTTTTGACTTCTTGATTACTACATTCTTGAATCCACTATCTTCGATTATTTTTAAGTACACTTCCTTTTGAAGAGCACCCGAAACACAGCCTGCATACATTTCGGCAGAATTTTTCAATCCCCCGGGAAGTTCACCGTCAATTACTATATCCGAAATACAAAAATGTGCACCGGGTTTAAGTACTCTGTAAATCTCAGAAAAGGCTTTCTGTTTATTAGGAACGAGGTTAAGTACGCAATTGCTAATAACTACATCTGCAACGTTAGATTCAATCGGCATCTCTTCAATATCACCGAGCTTGAATTCAACATTTTCATAACCAAGTTTCGAATTATTCTTTACTGCTTTCTCAATCATTTCTTCGGTCATATCTAAACCGATCACTTTTCCACTGTTACCCACAATAGATCTAGCGACAAAAACATCATTGCCTGCACCGCTTCCCAAATCAATTACCGTATTCCCTTCTTTTATCTGAGCATATTGAGTAGGGATACCGCATCCCAATCCCAAATCAGCATCCGGGTTATAACCTTGTTCGCCGGTATAATCATCTTGAAAAACAGAATAATCAATAATATTTGATTCATTTGTACTGCCGCAGCAGTCAACAGGTCCGCAGCAGCCCGAACCTTTAGCAGCTTTTGCAATTTCTGCGTATTTATCCTTCACTACTTTTTTTATTTCATTCGATGTTTCCATTTGTACTCCTTTGTTTTTTAACAACAACCAATTGTTGTGAATAATTTATCGAGTTGATTTTTTGCTTTTTGTAATACTTTGTTATTAACGCAATAACAAATTTTTGGTCCATCTATTTCACCTGAAATAAGACCAACACGTTTCAATTCTTTCAAGTGCTGTGAAACAGTTGCTTGTGCAAGAGGAAGTTGATCAACAAGACTGCCGACCATACATGAATTTAATTCGGTCAGAATTTTCAAGATTCGAATACGAGCCGGGTGCGAGAGAGCTTTGGTAATATCTGCCAACCAAACTTCTTCTTTAGTAAATTCGTCTTTTTTTGAGAATGCCATTATTATTTTCTCTATCGTTCATCGTAAATATACGATAATGATATTTATCAGTCAATAGCTTTACAAAATTTTTTTACTAGTAAATATTAATCAAAAAAGATGCTGAACTTTCTTTAGAAATGAGATGATTATTTTGGCAATTATTTCGAACAACTCGGAAGTGCAGATTAAATACAGTTAATCAGGGAGCCAATCTTACAATTTCCCAGTCATTATTTTTTCTGCGGTATAAGAATCTGTCATGTAAACGGTTTGCTCTACCCTGCCAAAACTCGATTGTGTTTGGGGTGAGAATATATCCCCCCCAATTATCGGGAATTTTGATTTCTCTTCTATCCTTTAAAAATTTTTCAACTCTTTTCTCAAGAAATGTACGGTTAGGAATTGGCGTACTTTGCGGTGAAATTATAGTACTAATTCTACTTTCTTTCGGGCGGGAATTAAAATACTCTTCCGAAATGGCGCGGTTAAGTTTAGAGACAGTCCCTTCCACACGCACTTGTCTTTCCAATTGAGACCAATAAAATACCAAAGCGGCTTTTGGGTTTTGCTTTAATTCAATCCCCTTTTTGCTTTCATAATTTGTGAAGAAAGCAAAACCATTTTGATCGATGGATTTAAGTAATACAATTCGTGCCGAAGGTTTGCCTGTTGCATCAGCAGTAGCTAAAGTCATTGCAGTGGGTTCTGTCAATTCCGATTTTATAGCTTCATCAAGCCAAATTTGAAATTGACGAATCGGATCTTTGTCTAAATCTTCTTTACGTAATTTTTGTTTTTTATAATCGTTTCTTATTTTTGAGATACTGCTCTTATCCATTACTTATCTTTACGAATAATAGGTTTGTCTTGGATATAATTAATAAGCTGCTCAATAACAAATTCTTTAGTATCAATTACAGCTTTAACAACATCCCCGATAGAAATAAAACCGATTATGTCATCACCTTCGGAAACAGGTAAGTGACGGACTCTTTTGTTGACCATTAAAGCTAAACATTCTTCATCGGTTCTATTCCCTTCAACATATATAACTTCTTTGGTCATAATTTCTTCAACCAGAGTTTCTCTAGACATTTTATCCTTCAAGATAATCTTACGCGCATAATCTCTTTCAGAAATAATACCTACTAAAGAATTTCCTTCAAAAACGGGTAAAGCCCCAATACCCTTTTCAGCCATTAACTGCAATGCAGCAAATACGGTTTGCTTTGGTGAAATCGAATAAATTTCATGTCCCTTGTTGTCTAAAATTTGTTTAACGGTTGCCATCATTACCTCGATATTTTGTGTTGATTTTATGATAAAAGTGGACTTAAAGTAAGAATTAAAATTATATCAAACAAGATATATTTATAAAAAACTTTTTTCAAAACAGAATACGATTAAAGATTCCTTTTCAAAAAAAAATTCTTAAATTGATTCTGAAAAGTAAACTAATCTTAAAAAGCGAAGGGTTCAAAATGAAAAAAATGTTTTTTGGGTTTGTAATAATTCTTTTATCAGCACTTTTTCTGCACGCTCAAGAAATGGTAAGCGGTCAGTGGAGATTAACTCAAAGTGACGGGGGTTTCTCTTTGAATTCCGGTAACGGAGACAGAATTATGCAAAAGGAAATTAGATTTGCAAAGCCGTTTGAATCTAAACCGGATGTTAGCATTATGGTTTCGTTTCTTGATGTCGATAGAAATCAGAACATACGTTACGACGTGAAAGCAATTAGCGTTTCACGAGATGGGTTTGTAATCAGAGTTAAAACATGGAATGATACTAAAATTTTCGGTATTGGCGGTTACTGGTTTGCCGAAGCTGAAAAATTAGAAATTAAGAAAGAAGAGATCCAAGTCGGGCAAACTATTGAATTGAAAAACGTATTTTGTGCTTTTAACAAATGGGATTTATTACCCGAATCATACCCGGAACTTAATAAGGTTGTAGAATTCTTAAAAGAAAACCCAA
>CAYLVF010000124.1:0-7148 GCA_964387045.1 uncultured Melioribacter sp.
AACGTGTTGACTTAAAAGCTCTCGGTTATTCCGAAGACCCGATGAAAACAGGCGGCAGATTTAAAAGCGGAATTATTAAGTAGAAATAAATCCCCGGGATTTTCTTGAATAGAATATAAAACAGAAATATTTTGGTTTTGTTTCTTAAACTGACAAATCCCGGGGATTTGTTAATACAAAATAATAATGGAGGTAATATGTACTCAAATCATTTTTATTAGATGAAACAGCAGAATGCCATTGTATTAATAAATACAAAGGCGGACAAAACCTTCGGCAAAATATGTTTACGTCTGGCAGTCAAAGTACACAAACATTAAGCATTCTCTTCTATCCAACAGATTTTATATCTTAACAATCACAAATGAAAAAAATTATCAAACAGATTATTTTCAAATTATTTCCCTCAATTAAATTTAAACGCAGTGGTGAAAGGCAAGTTGCACCCGAACTTTCCGGCATACGGTCTGACCATATTGGTCGATATAAGTTTGCTATACAATTTATTAAACCCGGAATGAATGTTTTAGATATCGCTTGTGGAACCGGCTATGGTAGTTATCTTATTGCTTCAACATTACCGGCAGTTAAAGTACTTGGAGTTGACATTGAACCGCGTGCAATCGATTACGCAAGTAAACATTACAAATGCGATAACAATAATTATTCGATTGGGGGGGCTTCCAAAATAAACTTTGATGCTGATTCTTTTGAAGCAGTAGTTTCATTCGAAACGGTTGAACATCTCAATCAGCCAAAATTATTTTTTGAAAATGTACAAAGAGTGTTAAAAAAAAACGGATTATTTATTGTTTCCTCACCAAATCAATCGACACTTCCGTTTGATAAAAAAAAATTTCCTTTTCATCAACAACATTTCACCTCAAATGAACTAAGCAAACTTTTAATTGATTCCGGATTTGAGAGAGTTGATGTTTATTCTCAACCGGGAAAAGAATCCGAAGAAGTTATAAAGAATGATTCGGGTATGTATTTAATTATTGTTGCAAAAAGAAAATAGGTTTTTATTCATAAATTTAGTTTTGTTTAGAAAGACATTTCTAAACAAATTTTCCACTTTTTCCATTTGATACATATCTCGATTTAATTTATACTTACCATCCCAATAGATAAAATAATTAATGAAAGACCCGGCATTGATTACAACTTACAATAATGTTGATGAAATAATTGGTCACCACGAATTACTTCATGAATATTATAGTATTAATCTTAAAAACGAACGCGATATTATTATTTGGTTTCCGCCTTCTTATCAAACAAGTTCAAAACGATATCCCGTGCTTTACATGCATGACGGGCAGAATTTATTTTCTCCGTCAACGGCTTTCATAGGGAAAGATTGGCGCGTTGATGAAACGGCAACCAATTTGATTAATCAAAGAAAAATTGAAGAGTTTATCGTAGTTGGGATTTATAACACTTTAGAACGACTTGAAGAATATAATCTTTGGACCGAGAAAGGAAAAAAGTATACTAATTTTATTATACGTGAATTAAAACCGTACATCGATGAAACATACCGTACAAAAAAAGATAGATCGAACACTTTTGTAATGGGTTCATCACTCGGCGGATTATATTCCTTCCAATTAATATGGAATTACCCGAATATTTTTTCAAAAGCAGCGAGTCTCTCAAGCTCTTTTTGGGTCGATGACCGAAAAATTTTCGATATGATTAAAAGTGATAAACAACCGGTTAAAGATATAACGCTATATATAGACTGCGGAGATGAGGAGAAAAAATTAATAGATGACATAAATAAAATGATAAAGCTTCTGCAGAAAATCGGTTATGTGAAAAATCAAAATTTGTTTACGCATATTGAAAAAGGGGGTAAACACTCCGAAGAAGATTGGGCTAACAGGTTACATTTACCATTTACAAAATTATTCCCGAGGAAAAATGATTCCAGCATCTACATTGGTTGAAAAATTAGATTTACAACCGCATCCGGAAGGAGGTTACTTCAAAGAAGTTTACCGTTCAGATGAACTAATTAAAACGGAAGGATTATCTGAACGTTATACTTCAGAAAGATGTTTCGGTACTTCAATTTACTATATGCTGGAAGGGGAACAGTTTTCTGCATTTCATAAATTGCAATCGGATGAAACATGGCATTTTTATTTAGGCTCATCGATTGTTCTACATTTGATTTCTTCGGAAGGGAATTATTCCAAAATTGTTCTCGGACAGAATCTTACCGAAGATGAAGTTTTACAATACACAATTCCAAAAGAAACATGGTTCGCAGCGGAAGTGAAAGATAAAAATTCTTTTTCATTGGTAGGCTGCACTGTTACGCCGGGTTTTGATTTTGCAGATTTTGAAATGGGAGATCAAAAAACACTTCTTGATAAATTCCAGCAGCATCAAAATTTAATTAAACGATTTACAAAGTGATTATTTCGTGTGTTTTAGTCCTCGGCTATTTGGTATAAAAGATATTAGAACTTCTAATCCATTATAATAACATACTCTTGTCTTGATTAATTATATTCTTTCAACTACTTTTCAAATACAATCATTTCCTTGCTAGAGACATTTTGAGATAATCTCTCTCGACAAATTTCTCTCCTACATTACAGCGCTTCTCCCAAGGACATAGAATCAAGTTTTATGTTTGCTTAATTATTTTACATGTTTTCAAAATTGTTGGTTTAAAAACCTAGGAGGTATCGTGTTTAAAAAAATCACAATATTGATTTGTTTAATTCTATTAGTAATTATATCAACGAGCGCACAAAGCTCAGGTAAGTACAAACATGATGGATTCTTTATGAGATTTTTGGTTGGTCCATCTTATTCCACTCAAGTTTACGACGGAGCTCCAACCGATTTGGAAGTTAAGGGAGTTTCTGCAACATTCGGTTTTCAAATTGGATATGCAATAGCAAAAAATTTAAATGCATTTGGTGAAGTTAGTGGTTTTACAATCACCAACCCGGATTTTGAAGTTAACGGAAAAACCATTGAAACCGATGAGACAAAATCCTCAAGCTTTGGGTTTGGCGGTGGGTTGACATACTATATTATGCCGTTAAACTTTTATTTCACCGCTTCGGTTTTAGCATCCAAAGTAAAGATCGAATACACTAAGGGTTCGGTTAAATACGAAGGTGAAACCGATATGGGAATCGGTGTTTTTACCGGTGTAGGTAAAGAATGGTGGATCGCTGATGATTGGGCTTTGGGAGCAATTGTATTCTTTTCTTATAGTAATGTTCCGGATAAAGGGAGTTCGGATATTACAGTTGCTAGCACATCATTTGGAATTGCTTTTTCTGCGACCTTTCAATAGTTAATAGAATATGTTTTATAAAATGTAGTGAACGCAAAATTTGCGTTCACTACTAGAATTGATTTTACAGATTAAAGTACATTTTATATTCAAAAGGATGAGGCATTGTACCTATTGATTTTATTTCTTCATTTTTGATTTTTATCCACTGATCGAGCAGTTCATCTGTAAAAATATTTCCTCTTTTTAAAAATTCATTATCGGCTTTGAGTGCTTCAAGAGCTTCGGTTAGGTTTCGCGGCAGAAAATGAATTTTATCAATATGTTCATCATCAAGGAAGTTTTTATCGTAAGGTCCGAATCCTTCTTCAACCGGATCGATTTTGTTTACTACACCGTCAATACCGGCAAGTAGTATAGCGGACAAACACAAATAAGGATTAGCGGTTGCATCGGAGGGACGATATTCGAACCGTGTTTCTTTCGGATTTGAAACATACTTTGGAATTCTAATTGCACTTGCTCTGTTGCCTTGCCCAAATGTTAATGCAACCGGGGCTTCAAATCCCGGTACTAATCTTTTATATGAATTGGTACTTGGGTTAGTAAAAGCTGTCAAAGCCGGACCATGTTTTAATATTCCGCCGATAAAATATAAACCCAGTTCACTCATATTACCGTATGCACTTTTTTTATAGAAGAGATTTTTACCTTTTTTAGTTAGATATAAATGAAGATGCATCCCGTTTCCGGCTTGATGATACATAGGTTTCGGCATGAATGTAATAAATAAATCACGTGATCTGGCAAAATTAAACAGAGCATATTTCGAGGTAACAATATGATCGCCGGTATCTAATAAATTAGAAAAGTAAGTTTCGATTTCCTGCTGACCTCTTTCACCAACTTCATGATGATGATACTTTACATCAATTCCGAAGTTTTTTAAAATTTTACATGCCTCATCTCTAAAGTCATCATAAATGTCAAATGGATTTGCCGCATGATAAGCTTTACCGTGAAATTCTTCTTCATGTTCAACTTTGTAATATGAGGTTGCAGTTCTTGTATCATATTCAACATTTGAAAAAATATAAAACTCAAATTCCGGGCCCCACCATGACTGATCTGCGCCGGTTGTTTTCTTTAATAATGCTTCGGTTTGTTTTGCAATGTGTCTTCCGTCTTGTGAAAAGGGCGAACGTTTTTCGTCGGTTAATACTATGTGAGAGTAAAAACTCATTGTAGGTGCTTCACGGAAAGGATCAATAACCGCTGTATCAAGATCGGGAATTAAAATCATATCGCTGTTTTCAACTTTTCTAAAACCGTAACTTGATCCGTCAAAACCAACACCTTCACTCATAAGTCTTTCCATAATATCATCACGAACCGGAAGAGAAATATGATGAAGTCTTCCTGCCAAGTCAATTGCTTTTAAATCGATAACTTCAATTTTCTTTTTCTTTAATTCACTTTTAATTGATTCGATAGTTCTTTTAGCCATACCATCCTCAGTATTGTTTTATAGACAAAAATGGGCTGTCAAGAATTTTGTAATTCCGGACAGCCCCAAATGCGGGTTATTCTTAAATTTTATTTCTTATAATTAATTGCTGCTAAGCCGGGATAAATTCCGGTGATATCCAAGTATTCTTCAATTCTAAGTAACTGATTGTATTTTGCAATACGATCTGTTCTGCTTGCCGAACCGGTTTTAATTTGTCCCGCGTTTGTTGCAACTGCAATATCTGCAATAGTTGCATCTTCTGTTTCTCCGGATCGATGTGAAATAACAGAAGTATAACCGGCTCTTTTTGCCATTTCAATTGCATCAAGAGTTTCTGTTAATGTACCGATTTGATTTACTTTAATTAGTATTGAATTAGCAATACCTTCTTCGATTGCTCTTGATAATTTTTCGGTATTAGTGACAAAAATATCATCACCGACTAATTGAATCTTATCTTTCAATCTATCGGTCATAAATTTCCAGCCTTTCCAATCATTTTCATCAAGTCCGTCTTCAATAGAAATAATTGGGTATTTCTCAACTAACTTAAGATAAAGATCAACCATTTCTTCGGCAGTTTTTTGAGATTTGTCTGATTTGAAGAATTCATAAACGTTTTTTTCTTTATTATACATTTCACTTGCCGCAACGTCAAGAGCCAAAGAAATATGCTCACCTGGTTTGTAACCGGCTTTCTCAATAGCTGATAAAATAATATCTAAAGTTTCTTCATTTGATTTTAGATTAGGAGCAAATCCTCCTTCATCGCCAACTGAAGTACTGTACCCTTTTGATTTGAGCACAGATTTTAATGAGTGAAAAGTTTCTGCACCCATTCTTAAAGCTTCGGCAAATGTTTCGGCTCCATGAGGAACAATCATAAATTCTTGGAAATCAACTGTGTTGTCTGCATGACTTCCGCCGTTAAGAATATTCATCATCGGAACTGGTAATGTTTTGGCATTAACACCGCCAATATATTGGAACAAAGGTAAACCTAATGTTTCGGCAGCAGCTTTTGCACATGCAAGAGATACTCCTAATATTGCATTTGCGCCAAGTTCACTTTTATTTGGTGTCCCGTCTAATTGTATTAACATATTATCAATTGCTATTTGATCAACAGCATCAAAATCAATCAGTTCATCGGCAATTTTGTCGTTCACATTTTCAACGGCTTTGAGAACTCCTTTACCTAAATATCGTTTTTTATCACCATCTCGTAATTCGACTGCTTCATGTTCACCGGTGGATGCACCGCTTGGTACAGCAGCTCGTCCTATAACACCTGATTCTAATTGTACTTCAACTTCAACAGTTGGATTACCGCGCGAGTCTAATATTTCGCGTCCCAATACATCAATAATTGTAGTCATTTTTTTTCCTTTTTAGTTAGTTTTTATCATTGAAAATTAGAAAAAAGGACATGCAAATTCAATTTAAAGCGGGTTATGAAATTGTTACCGGATGCACTAATTTTTATATTTCGACTTAGATTTTTAATTTTTTTGCCCCGGTAGCCCAGTAGGATACCCGTCTGATTTTATCGTTCGGGCAGGGAGCAGCAGTTTCCTACCCGCATAAGGCGGGCGAATCCTCTCCCGGGATATCGGACGAAGTGTAAAGTGTAAAGGAGAACCAATTTGCATAACTTTGAGTTTTTCACTTTGGATTTTACACTTTGAGCTTTTTCCTTTATAACGCCCACGTAGCTCAGGGGATAGAGCGACGGTTTCCTAAACCGCAGGTCGCAGGTTCGATTCCTGCCGTGGGTACATCAAATGTTTTTAGAAGGGATTAGTTTATTACTTATTCATCTATGGCAATGATTATTCTTTTAATCTAACCGTTTCTTTCGCTAATTCATGATTAAATAATCTTTCCTTGCCGTCAACAGCGGTTTGCATTATGGGTAGGTTTCCAAATGCATTATCTTTTACAATAATTTGACGTTTACAACGTTTACATTTGAGAGCCCATGTAACCGGGTTTAATCTTTCTATTTTGATTCCATAATTATTACAATCAAAATGGAATAGTTCAAGCTCCTCAAAATTTTTGACCGTAGATTGATGAACTTTTTCAACGGAAATTGTAAACTTTTTCATACTTAGTACCCCGTAAATTCATTCCTTATAATCGAAAAAAAGAAATTTTTGTTGAGAAGGCAAAAGTAATTTAATACAGTTTAGAGATAAATTTCTACCCATATTTTATCATTAAGTATGATGAAACTTTTAACACATGCTGCCGTCTTAATAACTGAATTTAGGAAATAGCGATACAACAAAAAAGTAGTTTATTAGTCTAATATATAGAAACACAAATTCAAAGATCAATCTCTGGGGGGAGAAATGAAAAATAAAA
>CAYLVF010000125.1:0-3140 GCA_964387045.1 uncultured Melioribacter sp.
TTATAATTTAGGATTTGCCTCTACCTTCTCCCCTTCCAACCGCTCATACTTTTATGAATACCAAGTAAGACAATAACTTTTTGGAAAAGTTTGTCGGGTAAAATTCCTCTAAACAAAACTGCAAGCCGAACGGTTCTCGGTCTTTTTATGCAAGTCTTTTCTTTTTTCAATGCATCGATTACAATTGCTTTTGCAATTACTTCGTGTGATTTTACTAGTGGAACAATAAGATTACCAAGAAAATTTAATTTCGCTCCTTCAAACATTCCTTTAGCCAAATAACTTGGATGAATGGAACTAAATTTTACTCCTTTTTTCCCTTTTGTAAGAGCTTCGAATCTAAGCGATTCAGTAAAACCCCATACAGCCCATTTTGTTGCAGTATAAACAGCCATTTGAGAAACACCAAGCATACTGGATGCTGATGAAATATTTACAATAAATCCTTCGTTTTGTTCATACATATCACTTAAAAAAGCTTTGGTTGTGTAAATAAGAGAAGTAAGATTTACATCAATAGTTTTTTCCCAATCTTCATCTGGTTGGTCTTCAAGATAACCGCCTTTAACATAACCTGCATTGTTAATAAGAATATGTACTTCCCCCATTTCTTGTTTCGCTATTTCAGCAAGCTCGTAAACCTTTGCTTTATCTGTCACATCGCATTGATGAAAGAATATTTTACCTTTGTACTTAGCTAGTTCGTTTTTTGCAATATTGATAGCCACTTCGTTCAAATCCCAGACAGTAACATTGCAACCTTTTTCAAGTAATTTCGTTACCGTTGCTAAACCGATTCCCATTGCACCGCCTGTAACAACTGCATTTTTGTTTTCTAATTTCATTTTATCACTCAATTATTTTTTATACTTTTCAATTTAATAAAAAAACGTTTATGAGTGTCTATGAAATTAAATATTAGCTTGAAAAAACTATTGTATATTCTCTTCATTTCTTTATTGTTAGGTTTTACTCATAATTTCATCTCCCCAAAAGGAATTCCATTGGTAAAAGAAGAAATTATACTTGGCTCATTTACCGAAGGTGATTTTAATAAAGATGGTGCCGCCGGGCTTGATTATTCCAAAATAAAAACAATCGACCTGGAAAATGCTTTTAAACTTTTCAATAAGGGTGTAAAATTTGTTGATGTGCGAGACCAATGGGATTTTGCAGACGGACATGTAAGCGGCGCTGTTAATTTACCTGAAGTGGAGTTTAACACAAAACACGAAGCATTATCCAAATTATCAAAAGATGAGTCGTTGATTCTGTACTGCTCAAGCGACGATTGTGGTTTAAGTACAAAAGTAGCAATTGAATTATTGAAATTAGGTTATCAATATTTATATGTGTTTGAGGAGGGATGGGAAATTTGGCTTGAAAGCGGTTACCCTGTTGAGGTTGGAGGTGATTTATGAAATATCTAACCAATACTTATATTTTGTGGATTACTAAAATTTTTATTGGTTTGATTTTTGTTTTATCAGGTATAGAAAAAATTGCAGATCCGGCAGGTTTTTCAGATGCTATTGCAAACTATAAACTTATACCTAATTTCATTATAAACTTTTTTGCCATTTCTATTCCTTGGATTGAATTAGTGTGCGGTATTCTTCTCATATTTAATAAAAATATAAAAGAGAACGCATTTATATATATATCATTGATGTCGATCTTCACCATTATGGTCCTAATTGCTGTTTTAAGGGGGTTGGATATTGATTGCGGATGTTTCGGTACTCAAAATGTTCAAGCTGTTGGAATAACAAAAATTATTGAAAACTTAGCCCTGATTTTTCTATGTGTTTATTTATAATGATAAGTCAACTCACACAGCTTTATAGATAACAGCATAATGACTATTGATCTATCATCCATAAGAAAAATTCTTCTGATAAAACTCAGAGGAATCGGTGATGTCATTCTTTCAACAATAGTTTTAGAAAATCTTAAGAGAAACTTTCCAAACGCATCCATAGATTTTCTTACCGAAAAGCCAAGCGAACAACTATTGGATTTAATGGATGAGATTGATAATGTTCATCTATTTTCCGAAAAGAATCTAGTAGGGAAATTGAAACTCATTTATAAAATAAGAAAAGAAAAGTATGACCTTATTTTTGATTTTTATGCAAACCCATTTACAGCGCAGATTGTATTTTTAAGCGGAGCAAAATATCGAGCGGGCTTTCCTTACCGTGGTAGAAAATATGCATACAATTTATTTGGTCCGGAAGAACGCGGAATAATCCACGCAGCCGATTTACATTTGGAATTTTTGAAAGAACTTGGTTTATCTGTAACATCAAGCAACTTAAAGTTAGACCTCGATAATGAAAGCAATTCATTTGCTCAACAATTTTTTAATGATTCATTTTCGCAAAAAGATTTTGTAATCGGTATTTCACCAAGCGGTGGATGGCAATCAAAAAAATGCGACCCAATTAAATTTGCCGAAATTGCAGATGCTGCCGCACAAAAATATAATGCAAAGATTATTATTGTCTGGGGTCCCGATGACGAAAAAGAAACTGATGAAATTATTCAATTAATGAAAGCCCATGTGGTTAAGGCACCCCCAACAAATATTAAACAGATGGCATCACTAATTTCTCTCTGTAAATTATTGATAGCAAATGACAGCGGTCCTATGCACATTTCGACTGCAATTGGAACACCTACATTAAGTTTACACGGTCCAACTGATCCAAAACTTCAAGGTCCATATGGAAGTAAACATGAATGGATAAACAAGAGTGATTTACACTGCATAATTTGCAATAAACTTGAGTGTCCATATAATCATGAATGTTTTTTAGAATTAGATGTTGATGATGTTTTATTAAAAGTTGATAGGCTGATTGAAAATAACAATATTACTCTATGAAAGAAATCGAAATTTACCTGCGAAAGTTTTTATTATCACTTTATTTATTCTTCAAGAAAAATGAGAAGAAGCTGACTGAGCTTAAAATTTCTAAAGAAGATAAAATATTATTAGTTAGATTAAACCGCATTGGCGATGCACTTGTTACAACTCATGTAATTAAACATATTAAAGAACATTCCGGATGTGAAATTCATGTTCTTGCCGATAGAAAGAATTTCTTCATTTTTGAGAATGACAAAAATGTTGA
>CAYLVF010000125.1:3150-7148 GCA_964387045.1 uncultured Melioribacter sp.
TTTGCCTTTCCAAGAAAGTTAAAAGAAATAAAGATTCTTCAAGAAGAAATTAATAATTCCAATTACTTGGCACTATTTGATTTGCATGATGACGTTTCAACTTCGGCTTCGTTATTTATAGGTATGCTCAATATTGAAAATAAAATAGCATATGATAAAAAAACTAGAAAATTGTTTACTCATCTTGTTCCCTATTTAGATCCGAAGAAGCATCATATAATTGAAAGATATTCACAATTTTTAGATTACTTAAAAATTCCTTACAACAGAGATGAGATTAGAGTTAATTATCAGCCTGCCGAGGAAGCAAGTAATTATGCCGAAAATCTAGTTAACAATTTATTCAAGGAAAAAAAATTCTTAGTCGGAATAAATATTTCAGCCGGAAGCGAAGCACGGTTTTGGGGAATTGAACGTTATAAAGAATTGATTTCATATTTTTCTAAATATGATGTAAACATTTTATTATTTGCTGCTCCAACTGATATAGAAAAGGCAAAAAAAATAATCGATAACGAAAAATTAATATCAGCCGAAACAACTTTTGATAGAATGACAGCAGTAATTAAACAACTTGATTTTTTATTTTCACCCGATACTTCGGTTGTGCATATTGCATCCGGATTTAATATCCCGGTATTTGGTATATATATAAATTTTAATACTGATAATGTTGTTTGGTATCCTTACAACACAAAACACGAATTAGTTGTAACAGAAAAACCAACCTTAAACGAGTTGGGGTTTGATACTGTAATTAACAAATTGAAAATATTTTTTGAGCAAAATTATTATGGCAAAAGAAATCCCTAATTGTAAACGTTTTACCGGATACAAACCTTGTTACCCTGATCATAACTGTTGGGCTGACGGCTGTAAAGATAATATATCGTTCGGGACTAAAATTCTTATAATCAATCTTGATGCAATGGGCGATGTGTTAATGACTACTGCACAGCTTGCCACACTTAAGAAAGTCTATCCGCAGTCATCTATTTATTGGGTTACGTTAAAAGTGGCTCATAAACTTCTTGAGAATAATCCGTTTATACATAAAGTGTACGTTTATGATGCCGAATCAATTTCTATATTATCTTCTATGAAATTTGATTTAGTTATGAACGTTGATAAATCTCAAAGGTCCGGAGCATTGGCAATGCAAGTCGATGCCAAGAAAAGATTAGGCTTCGGAATTAATGATAATGGTCAAATTATTCCGTTAAACAATGGGGCTGAATATAATTATTTGCTTGGAATGGATGATCATCTTAAATTCAAAGTCAACCAAAGAACCGGACAAGATTACCTTTCAGAAACTTTTGAAATTCCGGCTGAACGAAATGATTATGTTTTCGAATTTTCAGATTCTGAGAAGGCATATATCGAAGAATATAAAAAAGTAATTGGTATAACTAATCAAGATGAGATTGTTGGTTTCAATACAGGTTGTTCCAATTTGTATCCCAACAAAAAGATGACTATCGAACAACACCAAGTTCTTATTGAGAGATTTTTGAAGACGAATAGATTTAAAGTCATGCTGCTTGGCGGTCCGGAAGATACTGAAAGGAATAATGTTATTGCCGAACCGTTTGGCGATAAAATTATAAATACTCCTACAACTAACGGAGTTAGAAACGGTGCATGTTATGAAAGCATTCCCCAGGTGATTATAACCGGTGATTCATTTGGTATGCATCTAGCAATTGCGTTGAAAAAATATGTTATTGCTTGGTTTGGTTTGTCTTGCTGGACAGAAATAGATTTATACGATCGCGGAGTAAAACTTATACCTGAAGGATTATTTTGTGCACCATGTTGGAAGAAAGTTTGTCCTTATGATTTGGAATGTATTCAAATGATTGATCTTGACAGAATGTTTAATGAAACCGTAAAATATTTTGACAGCTTAAGAAAATAAAATGATTGACAGATTATCGATTGATGCTTGTTATGAAAACAAAAAACGTCCGTTAATCCTTGACGGTGCTATCGGAAGTTATTTACAGGAAACAAGCAACTTGGAAGCTACTTCAATGTGGTCAAGCTTGATGAATGTATCACAAAAAGATAAAGTGATAGCGCTGCATAAAGAGTATATTAATTCCGGAGCCGATATAATAACTGCAAACACGTTTAGAACCAATCCCATCGCCTATAAATCAGTAAAAATAGATATAAGCAACCAAGAACTTGTTAGACATTCTGTAAATTTAACACATGAAGCCCGCGGTAGTAAAAAAGTAATTATTGCCGGTTCAAATGCTCCAGCAGAAGATTGTTATCAAATAGAACGTACATTATCCATTGAAGAATTGGTTGATAATCACAAAAAGCATATTCAATACTTATGGGATGCCGGTGTTGATATAATACTTAATGAAACATTCAGCCATCTCGATGAGATCGAAATTGTATCGCAAATATGCTCAAGAAAAAATATTCCTTTTATAATCAGCTTGTACTTTGCTCCCGAATTGAAAATTTTGAGTGGCGAGGATATATATGTAGTTATAGATTTTGTGAAAAAGTTTAATCCAACTGCAATTGCATTAAATTGTATATCAATAGAAACATTTTCCAAAATAGATATATCGAAGTTATCCAACATAAAATGGGGATTCTATTTGAACTGCGGATCGGGGGAAGTAACCGATCATAATATTACTTGCGGAATTAATCCAAAAGATTATTCGGAATTTATAAAAAGATATTTATATGCAGATCCGTTATTTATTGGTTCGTGTTGCGGTTCAAATCCTACACACACAAAAGCTCTAAAGGAATTAGTTGATGAAGTATATCGAGATTAAAGCACCGGCAAAAATTAATATCGGATTAAACATTGTTGATAAGCGTGAAGACGGTTACCATAATCTTGAAACTTTTTTCTATCCGATCTGTGATTTATATGATAAGCTCACTTTCGAACTAGCGAATGAATTCTCATTTAGTCAGACACAAGATGCAAGTATCAAGTATCAAGAAAAGATAAATTCGAATCTCGTAGTGAAAGCTAAGGAGCTTTTGGAAAAAATCACCGGCAAAAAGTTAAATGTTAATATTAAACTCAGAAAAAATATTCCAATCGGTGCGGGGCTTGGCGGTGGAAGCAGCGACGCAGCGGCTACATTAATTTCCCTTAATGAACTCTTTAGATTAAACATCCGTTACGATAAACTTATCGAACTTGCACTCACACTCGGCTCGGATGTCCCATTCTTTTTAAAAGCCAAACCTTCAACCGGGAAATCACGCGGCGAGATACTTACAATTAAGGAATTTGACCTTCCATATTATATAGTGATTGTTAATCCGAATATTCACGTATCTACAAAAGAAGCATTTCAAAACATCTCTCCGAAAAATTCAAGTATAGATTATGAAAAAGTGTTCAATTCACTTGAAGCTTTCGTGAGTAATAAAAATAAAATAGTTAATGACTTCGAGGAATATGTTTTTTTAAAATATCCTGCGGTAAAAGAAATAAAAGATTGTTTGACTGATATTGGTTCTGAATTTACTTCAATGAGTGGCAGCGGTTCTTCTGTCTATGGCTTTTTCAAATCAAAAGAACTTGTGGTAGATATTAAATCAAAATTCCCGAATGATTATTTCATCTTTATTAGTTCACCGGATCAAATCATATAATACATTTTCGAGAATTATTGCAATCTCTATATTTTTACCTGATCAATCGAATACTTTTTATCGAATTGATTTGGATTAGTCGAGTAAGGAATTTTTATTGTAATGGCTGTACCGGGTTTATTAATGTTCCCTATTTTGGAAGGACTTTTGATAGATATACTTCCGCCATGAAGATCAATAACTTCTTTTACTAAAGCTAAACCTAAACCACTCCCTTCATAATTACTCTTCTTAACATTCGTAGCCCTATAAAATTCATTCATTACATTTTGTATTTCATTACTTGGTATTCCAATTCCTGTATCCGATATTTCTATTGTTAGTGATAATTCATCATCAATTAATTC
>CAYLVF010000126.1:0-3168 GCA_964387045.1 uncultured Melioribacter sp.
AATCGTAACCTAGAAAACAATATTTTTTCGGGTCTTGTTTTGGTTTTGATTGTATTGCTATTTTTCTTGGGCATTCGGAATGCTCTTTTTGTTGCTGTAGCAATTCCGCTTAGCATGTTGATTTCGTTCACATTGCTTTCGGCTCTCGGATATACCTTAAATTTCATTGTACTCTTTTCTTTAATTCTTGCTTTAGGAATGCTTGTAGATAATGCGATTGTTGTAATTGAAAACATCTATAAATTTTTAGAAGAAGGATATGATCTAATACAAGCCGCAAAAGCCGCCACTGCAGAAGTTGCATGGCCTATCAGTACATCAACCCTTACAACTGTTCTTGCGTTTTTACCGATGGTATTTTGGCCCGGTGTTGTAGGTGATTTTATGTTTTATCTCCCGATTACGGTTATCATTACTTTGTCTTCTTCTCTTTTTGTGGCTTTGGTTATTAACCCGGTCTTTGCTTCTAAATTTATGAAGGTTGAAGATCCATCCGAGAAACCGACAACATTAATACAAAAGATTATTGCGCCGATAAATAAATTGACGCACTTCTTTGTTGATATTATGCTTCCGATTGTTATGAGATATTATGAAAACTTTTTGAACAAAGCTATTGGTGTTGAGAGAAGCAAAAATCAAAAAGTTCACTTAAGAAATTGGCTCGGTTTAGCTGCAACTATTCTTCTGATTATGATGACAAATGCAGCAGTTGAAACGCCGGAAATACCGAATGTTTTAGTACTTATAGTAAGTTCATTACTTGGCGCCGGAATAATTTTTCTATTTCTAAATCCACGCTTAAAAGTAATTTCGGGAACCGTCTTATTATTAATTATTATATCGTTGGTTTATAGGGAGTTTGATCATGGAGTTGAATTTTTTCCAAGTATTGATCCTCCTCGTGTATATATAAATGTTGAAAGTCCGACCGGGACAAATATTGATATGTCAAATAGAATTGCAAAACAAGTAGAGCAATTATTACAAGGATTTGCCGAAGTTGATGTAAAAGATTATGTAGCAAATGTTGGTTCGTCAAGTAATCCGTTTGACGGAGGAAGTTCGACACCTAACAAAAGTACAATAACTGTTCAGTATGTTGATTATGATTTCCGTCAGCAGTCATCAAAAGTTACAACCGATCAAATTCGTGAAGCAATAATGAAAATCCCCGGTGCCGAGTTCGATATACAGCAAGAAGAAGCAGGTCCGCCGGTTGGAAGACCTGTAAACATTGAAATTTCTGGAGATGATTTTACATTGTTAGGTAAACTTTCCGATCGGGTTAGAAAAGAGATAGAAGATATCCCAGGTGTTGTCGATATTCAAGATGATTATGATGCCGGAAGACCCGAAGTACGGGTTCTCATCAATAGGGAAAAGGCTGCACTATTCGATATGAGTACCTCGGTTATTGCTAATTCTGTTAGAACTGCAATTAACGGTTTTGAAGCATCAAATTATCGTGTTAATGAAGAAGAATATGATATAACAGTTCGACTCAAAAAAGATCAGAGAAATAGTATTGAATCCTTAAATTCTCTTAGAATTATTTATAATGATAAAAAAGGGAATACTCTTAATGTTCCGTTAAGCAGTGTAGCCGAAATTACTCGTGATACCGGTCCGGGAGCAATAAGACGTGTTGGTATGAAACGAGTGGTTACAGTATCGTCTAATGTTAAGGAAGGTTTTAACCAAAACGAAGTGCTCAATAATGTTAAGGCAAAACTTGCCGGTTTTGATCTCCCTCCTGATTATCGAATCGAATATACCGGTCAAAATGAAGAACAGGAAAAAGCACAGGAATTTTTAGGCAGAGCCTTTATGATAGCGCTGCTTAGTATTTTCCTTGTACTGGTAATTCAGTTTAATTCGTTAAGTCAACCTCTGATTATTATGGCTGCCGTAATAATTTCTTTGATAGGGGTATTAATTGGTCTAACTGTTTTCAGTATGGCATTCGGAATAATAATGACAGGTATAGGCGTAATTAGTTTGGCGGGTGTTATCGTCAATAACAACATTGTCTTGATAGATTATATCAATATTTTAAGAAGAAGAGGGATGAGTGTACGTGAAGCCGTTATCAGAGCTGGTATTAGAAGATTTAGACCGGTTACACTTACTGCTATCACAACGATACTTGGCTTAATTCCGCTTACATTTGGATTTGGCTTTGATATGTACACGCTTTCATTTCAAAGCGGAGGTACTGATGCCGAATTCTGGAGGCAAATGGGTGTAGCGGTAATTTTTGGACTAATGTTTGGTACGATTCTTACTTTGATTATTGTTCCCGTAATTTATTCCATTATTTATGATCTGCCGGATGTTGTAAAAGTTTCAAAAGAATCTGTCGGAAATTGGTTATCTTCACTTGTTACGAAAAAAGGGAGATGATAATTAGTAGAGATGCTAGAATTAAAGGGAATAAATTTTAAGTACGGTAATCCGAATAGTACTTTTGAATTAAGAGATATCAACCTTGAAATATTCTCGGGAGAATTTGCAGCTATACTCGGTCCCAATGGCTCGGGCAAGTCAACATTACTGAGTATTATTTTGGGTGAACTTCAGCCGAGTAGAGGAAAGATTCAATTTAATAATAAAAATTATGGTGAATACTCAAGAAAAGAAATTGCGAAGCGAATTTCTTTCGTACCTCAAAAATATTATTCTGTTTACCCCTTTTCTATATATGAAATAGTTGCCATGGGGCGAACTCCTTACCTCAATTTTCTAGGTTTCGAAAAAGAAGAAGACATAATTAAAATTGATGAAGCATTAGAACTTGTCGGTATTTCACATCTAAAAAACAATAGCATAAATTCTGTCTCCGGGGGAGAGGCACAGCGAGCTTTTATAGCACGTGCACTAGTCCAAGACCCTGATTTGATTCTTCTGGATGAGCCTAATGCCCATTTGGATTTAGAGCACCAAATTTCAATATTTGACTTATTAAAAACATTGAATATGGAAAAAAAACTGACTATTCTTATGGTATCACACGATATAAATTTATCGGCTAATTATAGCAGAAGATTGATATTAATGAAAGATGGAAAGATTTATTTAGATGCCGATAATTCTACTGTATTGACTGAAGAAAATATTAAATTAGTCTTCAATGTAAATGCTAAAGTTTTTAACTATGGCAGCAAT
>CAYLVF010000126.1:3178-7147 GCA_964387045.1 uncultured Melioribacter sp.
CCACATAATTAGAAAATATATTCTTGAATGATTCTTCGAATATACTACGTTTTATTTTAGTCTTATTTCTATTGATTGCTAATTTAATTCTTCAGATTGCATTCAAATACTCTCTCTATGAAATTCCTATTACGGAAATTAACTTCGGTTACCTCGGTAATATTTTCAATATACTTTTATCATCATTAATCATTTTCGGGGCAATTCTTTTATATATAGTGGGCGATGGGTACGATAATAAAACTTTTTCTACTATTATTTTTACGATGATATTTGCTCTTTCTTCGTACCTAATAGGATATATAATTTCAAACGTAGAATTCGAAGCGCTTAATTCATATATATTAGGTGTTCCTTCAAGAAAATTTTACCTCGCATGTATTTTCGTAGTTAATTTATATATACATTACTATTTACTCTCATACATCTGGAGCAGCATTTTAGGGCGTCAAAGCGGCGGTCATATCAAAGCATTCAGCGGCGCTATTCTAGCAATTACTCTTACACTTGGATTTACTTACTATTTTATTTCTTCTAAGGATTATAAAATTAAAGAGCAAAATGTTACACAGCATTTTGATGTAGCGGTTGTTCTCGGAGCCGCAGTTTGGAGTAATAACAAACCGAGTCCAATTTTTGAAGGACGAATCAAAAAGACACATAAATTAAGCCAGCTCAACAGGATTAAAACAGTTCAATTTACAGGCGGAAGCGCTCCGGGTGAGTTATCGGAAGCTAAAGTAGCTATGGAGTATTTTAATTCTCTGGGTAATACCGGTGTCCGTTTACAAATTGAAGAAAAAACATCAACAACGGCTCAGCAAATTGAATTTACACGTAATAAATTTTTCGTCTCTAATGAACCGGTTCAACTAGTTATAATTTCGGATAATTTTCACCTTCCGAGAGCACTTGAAATGTGCAATTTTTTTAATATTAAGTCTGTCGGTTATGCTTCGGACTATAATCAAAATCTGGAAAAATTATTATATTACAGGTTACGAGAAAGCATTGCTTTAATTCTATTTTGGCTATTCGGAATTTAAGGGAATAAACAGGGAGTTAATTATGCAAATTTTTGAAATGATGGAAAGTAACGATCATGAACAGGTAGTTTACTGTTCGAACATTGAATCAGGCTTAAGAGCAATTATCGCGATTCATGACACAACTTTAGGCCCAGCACTAGGTGGTACAAGAATGTGGAATTACTCAACTTCGGATCAAGCATTAAACGATGTACTTCGTTTATCAAGAGGTATGACCTATAAAGCAGCAGTCGCCGGTTTGAATCTAGGAGGAGGTAAAGCTGTTATTATAGGAGACTCGAGAACACAAAAAAATGAACTTCTTTTCCGCACATTCGGAAAATTTGTTGATGGTTTAGCCGGCAGGTACATTACCGCCGAAGATGTGGGTACCGATGTAAGAGATATGGAATATGTAAGAATGGAAACCAAGTATGTAACCGGTATATCTAAAGCACTTGGCGGTTCCGGTGATCCTTCTCCTGTTACTGCTTACGGTGTTTATGTCGGTATGAAAGCATGCGCTAAAGAAAAATGGGGAAGCGATTCTTTAAGAGGTAGAAAAGTCGCTATTCAAGGCGCCGGTCAAGTTGCAAGATACTTATGCGAACATCTTTACAGCGAAGGAGCAGAGCTTTACATAACAGATATTATTGATGACAAAGTTAAAAGAATATTAGAAACCGTTAAAGCATACGTTGTCAAACCGGAAGAAATTTATGATGTTGATGCTGAAATATTTTCACCGACTGCGCTTGGTGGAATTATTAATGATGATACTCTTTCCAGGTTCAAATTTGAAATCATTGCCGGCGGTGCTAATAATCAGCTTGAAGATGAAAACAAGCATGGTAAAATGTTGATGGATAAGGGAATTCTTTACGCTCCTGATTATGTAATTAATTCCGGCGGTTTAATTAATGTTTCTAATGAACTTGAAGGTTACCGTCAAGACCGTGCTATGAAACAAGCTGAGGGTATTTATGAAATTGTAAAGAAAGTTCTCACAATTTCTAAAGAACAGAATATTCCTACGCATGTTGCATCAAACAAACTTGCCGAAGAAAGACTTCGTAAGATCGGCGGAATTAGAAAAATTTATTCGGGTTATTCAACTTTCTCCGGACGCTTAGGAGAACTTTCTGAAATGTAAATTAAGGGGAACTTTAGAGTTCCCCGGTTATTATTATTGTGTTAATTTTTAGGATGATCTTTGATCTGTTTTATTTTCATTTTACATTTTGTTCATAACGTTATTGATAGATTACTCATATGCCTGTAAAGAAAACAATTAGAAGAATTTTAAGAGAAAAAAGTCTGCAAGTTCTTTATGCTTATGAAATGAACGGTGATGGACTTCAAAATCTAGTCGATGGTATCCTTTCCGATATATCAAACAAAAAGGATAGAGAGTTTTGCGAAAAAATTGTTAATGCCGTAATTGCTCATCGTAAGGATTTGGACAACCGGATTTCCGAGAGGGTTAATAATTGGGAAATGGATCGCATTGCTTTGATCGATAGACTATTATTGAGAATTGGTATTGCCGAAATATTTTACTTTCCCGACATACCCCCAAAAGTTTCTATTAATGAAGTGATTGAAATTGCTAAGGATTACAGTACCTCGAACAGCGGCAAGTTTATTAACGGTATTCTTGATGCAATTTTAACAGAACTTAAGAACAGCGGAAAATTGAATAAAACAGGAAGAGGACTGATTGACCAAACAATCACAAAAAACTCCTGAAAGCAAGTTTAAAATTTTCATATGGACGCTATTCGATCTCGCGAACACTTCTTATTCGATTGTAGTTGTTACCTTCCTTTTTGCAGTCTATTTTAAAGAAACAGTTGCTTCGGGTGAACCGATCGGTGATCTGTATTGGAGTATCGGTACATCAACTTCAATGATAATTGTTGCAATTATGTCTCCGATTCTTGGCGCTATTGCCGATTACTCAGCAGGTAAAAAAAGATTTTTACTTTTCTTTACGTTGTTGTGTATTATTTCAACATCTTTTCTCTTTTTTGTGGGTGAGGGAGATATATTTTTGGCTGTTCTGCTATTTATAATTGCTAATATCGGTTTTGAAGCTGGACTTGTTTTTTATGATGCATTTCTACCCGAGATAACAGTTCCTAAAAATTACGGCAGAGTAAGCGGTTACGGTTTTGCTATGGGATATATAGGTTCTTTAGCATCGCTTGCAATTGTTTTCCCTTTTATCCAACGCGAAATGATTAGAGAAACATTCCCGATATCTGCACTTTTCTTTTTTATTTTCGCTATACCCCTTTTTATCTTTCTAAAAGATACGCGAAAAAGTGTAATCAGAACAGAATCATTTGCGGCAATTGGTTTTAAGAGAGTATTCAATACATTAACTCATTTAAGAAGTTATAAAAATCTGGCGATCTTCTTACTCGCTTACTTTTTTTATATAGAAGGCGTAAATACCGTAATTTATTTCTCCGGTAACTATGCCAGCACAACTCTTGGATTTACTATGAGCGAGCTGATTATATTCTTCATTATTGTTCAGACTACGGCAATATTAGGTTCGGTTACTTTTGGAATATTAGCTGATTCTTTCGGGCAAAAAAAATCCATAGTTCTTTCGTTAGTGATTTGGGTATTCACAATTGTAATTGCTTTTATGACAAGTTCACCGGATGCTTATATAGTTAAATTTATTGTAGCAGAGTTTAATTATGATGTGGTAAAAATTCAGAAAGATTCGTTTTACTTTGTCGGGTTACTTGCCGGAAGTGTTATGGGTGCAACTCAATCTACTAGCAGAAGTTTGATGTCAAAACTTACACCTCCTGATCGCAAGACTGAGTTTTTCGGTTTCTATTCTTTCTTTGGAAAAAGTTCTGCAATTCTTGGTCCATTAGTATTCGGAATTATTAGTTTTACAACCGGAAGTCAACGAGCT
>CAYLVF010000127.1:0-5002 GCA_964387045.1 uncultured Melioribacter sp.
ATTAAATTCTAACCGTGGAAGTAGAAATTGGGAAGGATTAGTAAAATTAGATGAAATTGGCTTTTTGGTGGCAACAGACATGTTCCCCCGTACAATTTTGGGCTTTATTCCTTATTCGGAATAAAATCAATTTTGAATTTCTACTTTAATTGAAATCTTGACTTTCCTAAAGAATCCAAATATATTTACAAGCTCTATAAAAATCTCTTTAACGGAGGATTTGTTTTGAAACAGGAAAAGATTACAAGGTTTGTAAAAACCGAAGATGCCGATAGAAAATGGTATGTAGTTGACGCTACAGATCAAGTGCTTGGTAGATTAGCAACTAAAGTTGCAAGCGTTATTAGAGGTAAACACAAACCTTCATTTACACCAAATATGGATACCGGTGATTTTGTGGTTATTGTTAACGCGGATAAGGTAAAAATGACCGGAAAACGTGAATTACTAAAAACTTATTTCAGACATACCGGTTATCCCGGTGGTGTTAAACTGTTGAGTTATCAGCAAATGAAAGATAAGCATCCCGAACGCATTGTTGAATATGCAGTTAAAGGAATGCTTCCCAAAAATAAACTAGGAAGAAAATTAGGTTCCAAATTAAAAGTTTATATCGGTGCCGAGCATCCGCACTCAGCACAAAAACCGGAAATTTTAAGTTTATAAAAGGTAGATTGAATGACAGATAAAATATTTGTTGGACGAAGAAAAAATGCCACTGCCCGCGTATTTTTAAGAAGCGGCAGCGGTAAAGTTATAATCAACAAGAGAGAATTTGAGAATTACTTTCCGCTAAAAATTAATCGCGATGATGTAATTCTTCCGTTTAAGGTTACCGAAACTTCCGGGAAATATGATGTATTTGTAAATGTTAACGGAGGCGGAGTTTCAGGTCAATCAGAAGCTATTAGACTTGGAATAGCAAGAGCTCTTGAAAGCATCAATCCCGATTTCAGACCTTCAATGAAAGCCGAAGGGTTATTAAGAAGAGATCCTCGTATGGTTGAGCGTAAGAAATACGGTCGTCCAAAAGCTCGTAAGAGATTTCAATTCTCTAAGAGATAATTTTTATTTATTAATTAACAATATTCATATTCCCGGATCTGCCTCCTGTGTCCCGACCTGAAAACGGGATTAAAGGCGGAGCTGAAGGGAATAGAAGAAAAACAGGAGTAAACATGTCTAAGTTAGAACTTACTAAACTTATCGAAGCCGGTGCACATTTCGGGCACCTAACCCGTCGTTGGAATCCTAAAATGAAACCATACATTTTCATGGAGAAGAAAGGGATTCATATAATTGATTTAAAGAAAACACAGCAAAAAGTTGAAGAAGCTTCAAAAGCTGCCTACGAAATAGCTGCCAAGGGGCAGAATTTTCTTTTCGTCGGTACTAAAAAACAGGCAAAAGGTGTTATTGCCGAACAAGCTAAAAGATCAGGCAGTCACTGGGTAAGCGAAAGATGGCTTGGCGGTATGCTTACTAATTACAGTACGATTAGAAAAAGTATTAAGAGACTTCAAAATATAGAAAAGATGGAAACTGACGGAACATTCGAAAAAATTACAAAAAAAGAAACTCTTCAACTCTCCAGAGAACGGGATAAATTAAGAAAAGTTCTTGATGGTGTTGAACATATGGGAAGAGTCCCCGGTGCAATTTTCATTGTCGATATTAAAAAAGAAGGTATCGCAATCAATGAAGCACTGAGACTGAATATACCAATTTTTGCAATAGTTGATACAAATTGTGACCCCGATCCAATCGATTATATAATACCGGCTAATGATGATGCTGTTAGTACGGTTCAACTGATTACAAGCGAAATTGCTGAAGCAATAATTGAGGGAAGTCAAAAAGCCAAAGAATTAAAAGCCGAAGAATCTGCCGAAAGAGAAAGACAGAAAAAGGAATCTGAAGAAAGCGAAGAAAAGAAAAAACCAAGAAAAGGAAAAATTAGAAAAGTAAATCTTGAAACCAAAGAAGAAAAGAAGATTGATAAAAAAGATACGGTTAAAATAGATGTAAATGATAAAGCAGTAGTTAAGGATCAACCTAAGACTGAAGCTGAATCCAAAACTGAAAATGAACCCACAACCGAAGCTGAACCCAAAACTCAAGTAAATACAGGCTCTGCCGAGGAAACTGAAACTGAGAAAAAATAAAGGATAAATCGAAATGTCTATATCTGCTTCACAAGTTAAAGAGTTAAGAGAAAAAACCGGCGCCGGTATGATGGACTGTAAAAAAGCCCTCACCGAAGCTAACGGTGATTTTCAAAAAGCAATTGAAGTCTTGAGAAAAAAAGGTGCATCGGTTGCAGCTAAAAGAGCCGAACGTTCCGCTAACGAAGGGCTAGTGATTACAAAAATCTCCGAAGATTACTCCAAAGGTGTTATTCTTGAAGTAAATTGTGAAACCGACTTTGTTGCCAAAAGTGATGACTTCGTTCAATTCGCCAACCTTGCTATGGGTGCCATCGAAGCTTATAACCCTAAAAATGTTGATGAATTACTTTCATTAGCTTATGATGGAAAAAATTTACAAGATGCATTATCAGATATCATAGGCAAAATCGGTGAGAAGATTGAAATCTCGCGTTTTGCAGTTGAGTCTGCGGAAAACGGGGTACTAGTTGGTTATATTCATCACGGTTCAAAATTAGGTGTACTAGTTAAAGCAGATAACGTTACACAAGAGGGCAAAGAAGATTTTGCTGCTATCTTAAAAGATGTTGCAATGCAGATTGCTGCAATGAAGCCTGATTACATAGCTCCGGAAAATGTACCTGTAGAAGTAATTGAGAAAGAAAAAGAAATTTATAAAAAAGAAGGCAAACCCGAAAACATTCTTGATAAGATTGCCGAAGGTAAATTGAAAAAGTATTATGAGGAAAACACACTAATTGAACAAGCTTACATTAAAGATAATGCTAAAACAATTGGTGACTTGATAAAAGAGCATAACAAAAAATACTCATCCGAAGCCAAGATCACGCTTTTTCACCGCTTCCATCTGAGCGATGAGAATAAATAATTAATTTCGGAAAGGTCTTATTTTTTAATAAGACCTTTTTTTTTATATTTCTTAACAATATGGAAAATAAATTGAAGTATAAAAGAATCTTACTAAAACTTAGCGGTGAATCTCTGATGGGAGTAAAAGGACACGGAATGGACCCCGAAGTCCTGAATTTCTTTTCCCGCGAAATCAAAAAAATTAAAGAGCTAGGTGTCGAAATCGGTATCGTAATCGGCGGTGGAAATATTTACAGAGGATTGAATGCAAGTGATCAGGGAATTGACAGAGTTACCGGCGATCAAATGGGTATGCTGGCAACATTAATTAATTCACTTGCACTTCAAAACGCTCTTGAAAATCATGGTATGTACACCAGATTGATGAGTGCTATTAAAATGGAAGAAATTGCTGAGCCGTATATAAGACGACGAGCAATCCGTCATCTTGAAAAAGGCAGAATTGTAATTTTTGGTGCCGGTACTGGTCATCCGTATTTCAGTACGGATACTGCAGCTTCGCTGCGTGCAGTTGAAATTGAAGCCGATGCAATTTTGAAAGGAACTCGTGTTGATGGTGTGTACAATGCTGATCCCGAGAAAGACCCCAATGCTATTCAATTCCAATCTATCTCTTATATTGATGTTCTTAAGAAAAATTTAAGAGTTATGGATCTAACGGCAATTAGTTTATGCCAAGAAAACAGCTTACCGATTATAGTGTTCAATATGGATAAAGATGATAACTTACTTAAACTTGTTCTCGGTGAGAACGTTGGAACAAAAGTAAGTAATCTAGAATTTTCAAATGAGAAAACAACAAATTAACTTGAGGCAGTTATGAACCCCATAGTTAAAGATGCTAAACATAGAATGGATATCTCCATAGAAAATTTCAGGCAAGAAATTGCTAAGATTAGAACAGGAAAAGCGACAACTGCTTTGTTAGATGGTGTTAAAGTAGATTATTACGGAACAATGACGCCGCTTAAACAAGTTGGTAATGTTTCCGTTCTCGATCCTCATACTTTATCGATTACACCATGGGATAAGGGGATGGTACAGTCAATCGAAAAAGCAATATTAATTGCTGACTTGGGTTTAAACCCCGCTAATGATGGTACTAATATTAGAATTCCCATCCCTCCATTAAATGAAGAGAGAAGAAAGGAATTAGTTAAACTTGTTAAAAAATTTGGGGAAGATTGTAAAATAGCAGTAAGAAATGTAAGGCGCGACGCAAACGACCAACTGAAAAAAGAAGAAAAAGAAAAAATTATTTCGGAAGATGAAAGAAAACGACTCGAAGATGAAGTTCAAAAAACTACTGATGAACACACAGCAAGAGTTGATGAACTGATAGATCACAAAGAAAAAGAAATAATGGCTATTTGATTAATTTTTTGCAATTGTTTAAGCCGTCCCGATGGACGGCTTTTTTGTTTCCTTAAACTTTCCTAATTTAGGAAGACAAAGTTATCCTAATTATCTTATTTTAATATCTAAGAGGTACGATTATGAGTATCAAGAAAGAGGAAGCTCTCAGGTATCATAGTGAGGGACGCAAAGGTAAGATTGAAGTAATTGCGACTAAACCTTGTTTTACTTCAAGAGATCTCTCGTTAGCTTACTCACCCGGTGTAGCTGAGCCTTGTAGAGAGATTGAGAAGAATGACGATGATGTTTATTTGTACACTGCAAAAGGGAATCTTGTTGCAGTTGTTTCAAACGGTACTGCAGTTCTTGGGCTTGGTGATATCGGCGCGCATGCCGGCAAACCCGTTATGGAAGGAAAAGGAGTATTATTTAAAAGATTTGCAGATATCGATGTGTTCGATATTGAATTGAAAACCAAAGACCCGAAAGAGGTTATAAAAACAGTTCAATATTTAGAACCCACCTTCGGAGGCATAAACCTCGAAGATATCAAAGCACCCGAATGTTTCGAAATTGAAGAAGAATTAAAAAGAACCATGAATATTCCG
>CAYLVF010000127.1:5012-7129 GCA_964387045.1 uncultured Melioribacter sp.
TGTGCGGCTTTAATGAATGCTGCCGAACTTGCCGGTAAAAAATTGGAAAACATGAGAATTGTTGTCTCAGGTGCCGGGGCATCGGCAGTTGCTTGTTGCAATATTTATATGCGTGCCGGTATTAAACGCGAGAATATTGCTATGTTTGATTCGAAGGGGCACATCAATAAATCAAGGAAAGATCTGAATAAATACAAAGCTGATTTTGCAACCGAAAAAACCTATTCATCATTAGAAGAAGGAATGACAGGTGCGGATGTTTTTATCGGTCTTTCGAAAGGGGGAGTTGTAAATAAAGAAATGATCAAATCAATGGCTGATAAACCAATTGTGTTTGCAATGGCTAACCCTGATCCCGAAATAAATTATGATGAAGCAGTAGAAGCACGTAAAGATGTAATTATGGCTACCGGTAGAAGCGATTTCCCGAATCAAGTTAATAACGTACTTGGCTTCCCGTTTATTTTTAGAGGTGCACTCGATGTTCGTGCAACTGCAATCAATGAAGAAATGAAAATGGCTGCTGTTTTGGCACTCGCTAATCTTGCTAAAGAAAATGTTCCGGAAGTGGTAATTAATGCGTACGGCGGACAAGAATTCTCATTCGGACCGGAATATATAATTCCCAAACCATTTGATCCGCGTGTGCTTTGGACAGTTGCGCCTGCAGTGGCTAAAGCTGCAATTGATTCCGGGGTGGCAAGGGTTAAGATCGAAGATTGGAATAAATATAAAGAAGAGCTGAAAGAACGACTTGGTTTTTCTAAAGAAATAGTTCGCTTGATGGTTCACAAAGCACAAAAAAATCCCAAGAAAGTTGTGTTCCCGGAAGGTGAAGAAGAAAAGATTATACGAGCTGCTAATTCAATTTTAGAAGAAAGTATAGGAAAACCTGTTCTTGTGGGGCGTGAGGATTTAATCAAATCAAAAATTCAAGAACTAGAGTTTGAGTTAAAGAATTTCGAAATACACGATCCGCGTACTTGTAATAAATGTGATGACTATGCTGTCGAGTTTTATAAGAAACGACAAAGAAAAGGTACAACACTTACTAGTGCACGAAAGTTGATGAAACAGCCAAATTACTATTCTGCAATGATGGTTCAAGTTGGAGATGCCGATGCAATGGTTGGCGGTTTAACATCTCATTATCCCGATACTATTCGTCCGGCTTTGCAGTGTGTCGGTAATAAAAAAGGTCTTGGTGTTGCTGCCGGTTTATATATTGTAATGATAAAATCAAAAGTATTCTTCTTTGCCGATACTACCGTTAACATTGATCCGACAGCAGATCAACTTGCGGAGATCGCAATTATGTCCGCCGATACGGTTCGTGAATTTGAGATTGAACCAAGAGTTGCAATGCTTTCCTTCAGTAATTTCGGAAGTGCAAAGCATCCTTTTTCAGAGAAAGTAAAAAATGCGGTTTCTATTGTAAAACAACGAAGACCCGATATTATTGTTGATGGTGAAATGCAGGCTGATACCGCGGTTGTTCCATCAATTATTGAAGAAGATTTTCCGTTTTCTTCATTAAAAGGGGGAGCAAATATTTTGATCTTCCCGGATCTTGCAAGTGGTAATATTGCCTACAAATTAATGGCTCGTTTAACTGACACAACCGTTATCGGTCCAATTCTTATGGGATTAAATAAACCTATTCACGTCCTACAACGCGGTGCAACAGTTGATGATATTATCAATATGGCTGCTATCGCAGTTGTAGAAGCAAAAGATAATCATAAGTAAAACTTCTCTTAATAGGGGCAGAGTAGTCATCTGCCCTTTATTAATCTTCCATATTACTTTGTTAACTCATTTCCCTTTAATGAATTATTTTTCTTGCACTAAAGAAAGAAAACCTAATTCTCAGGTTGCATTTCATTTATCAATTGAATGTAAATTTAATCTTTGAAATACCACCTAAAATGGCTAAATTCAAATTAATTAAAACAATTGTTGAATGAATACGGCAACTGCTATTAAAGGCGACTTAACTGTTAAAGAACAAAATCCGCAAAATAAAATCTGTGGGTGAAAGAATAATCCATATAATCTTTTCCCCATTTTTTGTTGCACTCCTATTAGCTTCAGTAATAATATATCTCTTGCCTCCT
>CAYLVF010000128.1:0-1044 GCA_964387045.1 uncultured Melioribacter sp.
CCCCAAGAAAGTTATCTTATCGTGATACCTTTCGATAGCATTTAAATAAGCCTCAGTTATTTTTTCCGACGATCCGCCATAGACCGGAGCAGGGTGTGAAGATAGAATTATAATTCCCGGTGTAATATTTTGAATATCCATACAAACATCACCCTCTTCGTTCAGTATGTCAGCCTCAACACCGAATAATACCTCAACATTATTATGGATATTTTTCCATCGCTCGATCATGTTGTAATAATTTTTTGTAACAAACTTTCGTTTATCCTGGTGAACCTGGCAGTGGTCAGTTATAGCAATTTTTTCCAATCCTATTTCACCGGCAAATTTTACAATCTCATCAACGGTACTCATTCCATCGGAAAAATTGAAAGAGTGAATATGGTAATCTTCTTTACCCGGGTTAACAATATCCATAATTATCTGCCTCTATAAATCTCGGTTAAATAATTTCCGTTAATTTATGAACTTGTAACGAAAATAAACCTTCAATTCCTTTAAATGTTTTCTTAAAGTGGTCGGTTTCCATATGTACTTTAAGGTCTTCCTCGGTTTCCCAATTTTCATAAAGCATAATTATATTAGGGTTATCATTATCTTTATAAAAGATATAATCTACACATCCTTTTTCATTTCGCGTTGGTTCGGCAAGACTCAATATTTCTTTCTCTACTCTTTCATGTTGTTCATTAATAGTAAATATTGCAATGATAGTAACGTACTGCATAAACCCTCCGTTAATAAAAACTGTATAGCCTAATATGGGAATATCCTTTTTATATGTCTTTCTAAAATATTTTCTTCAACATTTTTTGAGATTTGAGCTTGGTATTTTTCAAGTGCAGATAAATAACGGTCCCCCATTTCAGCAGCTATTTTATAACTGACATGTAGCAACTGTCGGAAGTGCAAATTGTAATTACTGTTGGCTTGATCATGTCTTAATGATTGTGAAAATTTTTCACCACTCCAACTATTTACTTCTTCGATGGAAGGTAGAAATTTTAAATCAATATCGATTACTGTTTTATACGGACCGCATAA
>CAYLVF010000128.1:1054-1529 GCA_964387045.1 uncultured Melioribacter sp.
GATTATATGCTTCAGCATAAATATCTTTTGCAATTTCCAGGCCCTCATCTTCTGCGGATGCCAAACCGATAAGTTCTTCAAGCCATGTTGTGCCGGCAGTTTTAATATGAAGACCCGTATCAAACTTTTTAAGAGCTTCTTTAATCGGTTTGTAAATTGAAAATTTATCGCTGCCTGAATGGACACTCAGTTTTAAGTCTTTCGGTAAATCGAATGTTTCGATTGCTTTGTTAATTATCATCAAGTCTTGTTCAAATTCTTTTTGGAAAATATTAACATCGCCTACGTAATCTACACCTTTATTAAATCTTCCCGAAAATTTAGGAGCTATAGTTTGAACGGGAATTGATTCTGATGAAAGTGCCGATAAAATGAAAAATAATTCAGTGGGAGTTTGAGGTGTGTCCGTCTCGTCCATCGAAACCTCAACAATAAAATCATTATTGCCTTTTAGCTTAACGATTAATTTATAAAT
>CAYLVF010000128.1:1539-7119 GCA_964387045.1 uncultured Melioribacter sp.
GGTTAAATATTTTTCGCCTGCAGATTTAATTGTATTCTCATCTACAACAATTTTAAGCAAAGAACCGGGTAGTTCCAACTCACCTATAAATTGAGCATTATCCGATACAAATTTATCCAAACTTACTTTTTCAGGAGAGATGCCGATCGAGTCAGCAACATCAATAGTAAAAAAATCGGAAGCTTCAACAAAAAGATCTACTGTTGCTATACCAATATGATCGGCATCTACAAAATAATCTTCTCTCCAATTTAATTCATTAACAGCCTTGTCTGCTTTCAACCTGGTATTAGATGGCTGGCTGTGAATAATTTGATGTTCTCTATAAGATTTATTCCAGACAGGTGTGATATCAATGCCAAAATCTTTTGCTTTAATAATTGCAGATAGCTGCGCTTTTGCCTGGTGACCAAATCGATCACCAATTCCCATCGAATATTTACCAAGTTGCTTCATAATTTATAGTCCGTATTTTTCTGTGCTTAAAATATTTTTCCCAATAATATCATCCCAGTTATAGATGTGAAATGTTTTATCATCTGACATAGCTACAAACATTCCATTAGGGAAATTAGGACCAAGATTCACATTTGTAACCTCACAACCATCGCTGTTGTTGGTTGAAACATCCACAATTTTTACAAGTTTATGAAGATGCGGTTTAGCCGGTTCATTATCTTCAGGATCGTCAGGATCAATAATAGCCGGTGTACCTTCCCTTAAATAAATTCTGAATCGGTTCGCACTTTGATCCGAAACAAGAATATACCCTGTTTTATCATCAATATTATAAATAGCTATTCCTTCATTATCTTCCCAATAATCCAGAGTATAAATAATTCCTAATTCTTTTTCTGCATCCGGCATATCCGGATCAGCATAATATTTTCTTACCCCGTATTGTTCATCGGAATAATAAACGTAACCAAGCTGGTCATCAACGGCAATTGCCTCAATTTCTTTTATACCGCTGTAATTACCAAACTCACGAACCTTTTCACCGATAACATTTCCGCTGCCATCGTCTTTAAGAAGGTATTGCCACAAATAATTTTCAGCGGGTCCTTCTTTACGACCTACAATTGCAAATATCGCTGCGTCGCTTGGACGTTTGTAAAGACTAATACCCATGGGTGCTCGGAACTCTTCACCGGCAAAAGCTTCTATTCCGCCATTATCAATAGCTTTCATATCAGGTAAACTAAAAACTCTAATTTTATTTGCTTCTCTTTCGGCAGCAACTGCAATATCCACCGGTTCTCCGTTAAGTATTAAACCATATTCTACATCAACGTTATTGGGACGTTTTAAATTTCGCACTGTTTTTTCTTCAATAATCTTACCCGCCAAATCATACACATAAAGCGCCCCATCAGTATCTTTGTCGGTTCCTATAATTAAACTTTTTGACGGGTCCTCTGAATTGATCCAAATTGCCGGGTCATCTGTATCCCATTTAGCTTGTTCGGTAACCGCAACAGGTTTAACAACATCATCACATTTTTGCTTATCGCTGCTGCATCCAAGAAATGAAATAATGTAAATGCCCATGAATAAAATGCTGAGATAGTTTTTTGATAGTTTCACCATTGTTTCCCTCTCTATTTTTTCGTAAAAACATCACTTTGGAGCCAAGAATATCGGTTTTAGGATCATTTTCAAAACATTATTTTGTCTATACAAATATACATAAAGCAGGGATTTTGTACAAGCAAAATTGACTAATTTAGACATCAATTTAACCATTCAAAATAAAAAACAGCGCTTCCGAGGAAGCGCTGCACAGGCTAACCAATAAGAAGGGTGGAGGAATTCTTCTTTGATCAATTTATTAGAACCGCATAGAGAATCATTAATAGCATGATTTTCTTAAATTAAGTGCGGCCGCAATATCTGACCAGTCGATAGCAGTAACACTACCGTCATCGTGAACGGGGTAAAACACACCGTATGGGTAATCAGTACCCACAGTTTCTTGGGTCAAAACAACTCCATCGGTATTACTTGTAATTTCACCTCCGAAGCTGCCAATATATTCTAATGACTTTCGATCAAAGACTCGGAAGCTATTGTCTGTATAACTTTGGTCTGTTATAATATAATAGCCGCTTGTATCCTGTTCACAAGCGAAAAGCGCAATTCCTTCTGGTTCATAATGAAAATAATCGTTCGGGATTACTACACCTTTAAATTTTCCGTCAGGAGAGTAAATTTTAATATTGCATATCTCCTCTAGTTCTTCGGCAATAAGTAAACGTTGTAATTCCCGATCAAAAAAAATGGATTCTACTTTATAAAGTACACCCTCCCCTTCGGTATCACCAAAAGCTCTAATATGCTTTGATTCCAGCTTGCCATCTTTGAGAGAAAAAGTAAAATACTGAACCCTTTCACCTAGTTGGCTTGCAGGGGGAATTTCATTCGTTTCGGTTTCATAATTATCAGTAATATACATATGGTATTGATCATCGAAAAAGTTAATAGCAATTCCGTAGGGACGTTTGAGTTCTTTCTCGCCAATAATACCAACAGGAGAAAATTCCGGCAGATTAAAAATAGAAATACGATGATTATCTATTTCAACTACAAGAAGTAGATCGTCAATTACAGCAATACCGTAATGGCGGCTAAATGCACCATCATAATCAAACCTGCGGATGAATTTACCGTTACGCGCATCATAGACTATAATTGCATTGCCTTCTTTCGCTGTAGCCAACAACCAGTATTCACCGTTTTCTCCTTTCCAGAAAGCGGGACTATCAACATTATCCCCTTCATCCCGATCGGTGTGAAAAGCTTCTTTCACAATCGATTTTTCCAGCATGGTTTTTTGAGCTTCACCGTTTTGGCGTTTAGTATTATTTGATTCGCAAACAGCCAGTATCAGCAATAAAAAAATCAATAAAACACCAAAAATTATTCTATTTTTAATCATAATTATTTTCTCCTTCATTAATTAGTTTTACTTCTATCACATATTATATTTGAAACCTGCCTGCAACCACCATGAATAAAATTCACGTTGTATTGGTCTGTTTTCTTTCCCTATATAATAACTGAGAGGGGCATTATTTATATTTACTAATTGTAAATAAACGCTCAGTTCGTCTATGAGTTTCATGTTAGCAGAAAAGTCTAACTGAATATGATCCTTATAGTAGACATCATTTTCTTCATCTTCACCGACTAAATCAAGAAAACTAGTTTGATAGTTTACACTCAGTTGAGCAGTAAATCCATATTTTTGATAACTTAAAGCAAAGTTGGCGGTATTTCCTGCCTGACCAGGCAATGTTGTATTTTCTCTACCGGGAAGATCGGCAGTAGAAGTAGTATAAGTATAGTTTGCATAAATGCCAAACCCATCAAGAAAACCGGGTAAAAAAGTCAATTGCTGCTGCCAGTTTACTTCAAATCCTAATAACGATGCATCACCGCCTTCACTTGGCTGCCAGGGTTCGTAAATCTTATAACCGTCATAGATTCCACCATCTTGTTTAATCACGGTAGGGAAAATTATATTCTTCAAGTTTTTGTAGAATATACCACCGGAGATAACGCCGATTCCGGAGAAATAATGTTCGGCTAATAGATCAAATCCATAAGATGTAGTTGGAACTAAGTCAGGATTACCTCTTTCTATATCTTCATCTTCATGTAGTACTACACTGTATGGTACTAAGTCCACATAATGAGGACGTGCTAAACCGGTTGTAAAAGCAGCACGGAGATATGTCTGCGGTGAAATTGCATATTTAAGATGAACCATCGGTAAAATATGATTATGAGATTTTTCTGCAGAAAGTTTTGTGGTTTTTTCATAATCACCGTCATCATCAAAAATGACCTCATTACCATTATACGAAGTATTCGTTATTTCGTCCCGAACGCCTGCGAGAAGCGTCAAATCACCAAACTTTATTGTCGTCATAAGATAAAATGCATAAACATCTTCGGTCGCATCATAAGTTGCTGCATCAGTATCCTCTACCAACCATTCACTAACTAAATCACCGTCTTTGTTTTCATTAAAGAATTTTTCCAGTTTATCAAAGTCGATAGTAGGACCAAAGTTATAGTTTCCGCCAAGAAAATCAGAAACATTATCACCGACAAAACGGCTCATTAATATATCATCGTCGCCATCCCATTCATATGCCCAAATTTTTTCTTCGCGGTCTTTTTTCTTCATTGATGCTTTTCCACCAATTTTTAAATTGGCCTGGCTTGCTCCTATTCTGTACGGAAAAGATAAATTAACAGCCCCGACAATATCGGTACTTGTTGATAGGTTATCATGGTATTCCAATTCACTAAAAACAAAGTTTGCAGGGTCAAATTGATATCCTGAAGCTAGATTTGTTATTGAGTATTTGGGATTATTGGGATCGGAAAGATTCATTTCCAAATCAGCATCTTCATTCATTTCAAATTCTGGTGAAATGTGTCTGTCTTCCCGTTCTTTTGCATAACTATAGGAAAGAGAGTAATCAAGTGTTAAACCACCAAAGTGATTTTCTCCTTGACCCAAAAAGCTATATAAAGTTGCCCTCTGATCGCGGGCCTTCATATGGCGTAATACCTCAGCCTCTGAAACATCGGTGGCTGAATTATAATCACCTTTGCCTGGACGAATTCTCAATTGATGTCTTCGTTCAATATCTAGATAATCATTATATACAGCCTTGAGTGAATATGAATTCTCATTATTCGGTCTATAATCGAAGCTGGTAGAAAATCCCATTCTATCCCGCCTTAAATCATAGTTCCTTAATTGCAAATCTTCAAGCGCCCATGGAATTTCATTATCATTAACATCTTCAACATTTCCCCACTCCATCTCGTTATTGTGCGAACCACGGTCTGACCTTAAATAACTTGCGCCAAACATGATACCAAAATCATTGTTTGCACCGAACCTTGTTCCATAACTAAGAGCTCCTTGATAGAGTCCTTTCCCGGAAATGTCTGCATATCCACCACCGGCAGTGACATTAAGAACAGGTTTTTCATAATCGAGTGCACTCCTTGTAATTAAATTGACGGTGCCACCGATAGCATCACCATCCATATCAGGTGTAATTGCTTTGATAACTTCAATTGATGCTAGTTGATCGGATGGAATAATATCCATTTGTGTTTGACGATCGTCGCCTTCACCGGAAGGTATATTCTGACCATTAATTTTCATCGAATTCAAACGAGCATCAGTTCCTCTAATTTGAACATAACGTCCTTCACCCTGATCGCGTTGAATTGAAACACCCGGCAATCTCTGCAAAGCTTCAGCAGCGTTGATATCGGGGAATTTTTCAATCCCCTCTTCAGAAATAACATTTTTAATATTGTCGGCTGTTTTCTGAATACTAAGTGCTTTTGTTTGACCTTGAGCAAGACCGTAAATAAGAACTTCCTGCATTTTCACATCACTGGCTTTAATACCAATATCTTGGTTGAGGGTTCGTCCTTCAGGAATCGACACACTTAGAGTATCATTGTCATACCCAATATAACTCACAACCAAATTATAATCTCCAGGTGGGATATTTGCGATTCTAAATAAACCGCTTAAGTTAG
>CAYLVF010000129.1:0-5973 GCA_964387045.1 uncultured Melioribacter sp.
AGGGTATATAAAGTTTGGAACGTTCCTGAATGGGGGAATGAAGAATTAGCATATTTGGATTTAGCAAGCGACGTACTTGCATTAGGCAAATCATCTCGATTGTTTAAGAGATTAGTTTATGATGATCAAATAGCAACTGATGTTGCAGCTTATTATTCGCCCGGAGAAATCGGTAGTCAATTTACAATTCATGCAACAGCTAAACCGGGAGGCGACCTAGCAATAGTTGAAAAAGCAATTGATGAAGTACTTTCTCAATTTCTTACCGAAGGACCAACACAGGAAGAGTTGCAGAGAGTTAAAACTAAACATATAGCAAACTTTGTACGGGGAATCGAACGAATAGGTGGTTTCGGGGGTAAGTCCGATATTCTTGCTCAATCTCAAGTCTATGGCGGAAGCCCCGATTACTTTAAAAAAATGCTCGGTTATGTCGCAAATTCAACCGTAAAAGATATTAAGGATGCATCGGTCAAATGGTTAAGTGATGGAGTATATATTTTAGAAGTTCACCCTTTCCCAAATTATACCGAACTTGCAGTTGGTGCTGATCGATCAAAACTACCTGAGACGGGAACACCACCGGATGTGTCATTCCCGGAAATTCAAACTGCAACATTATCAAACGGATTGAAAGTAATGTTATCTCAAAGATCATCCGTTCCATTGGTGAATTTGAGTTTATTGGTTGATGCCGGATATGCATCAGATCAATTTGCAATTCCCGGAACTGCTAGTTTATCAATGGCAATGCTCGATGAAGGTACTTCAAAATTAAATTCACTTGAGATTAGTGACATGTTGGATAATCTTGGTGCGAATCTTGGTACTAACTCTAATTTGGATATGTCATTTGTAAACATGTCTTCGCTAAAAGAAAAACTTGATCTTTCACTCGATTTGTTTGCAGATGTTATTCTCAATCCGTCATTTCCCGAATCGGAATTAGATAGATTGAAAAAGGAAAGAATTGCACAGATTCAAAGGGAAAAATCAAATCCTATACAAATGGGACTAAGAACTTTTCCCGGAATTATTTACGGAAAAGATCATGCTTACGGATTACCGTTTACCGGGACAGGTTATGAAGAAACTGTTGCAAAGATTCAGCGGGATGATTTGGTAAAGTTTCATAAGACTTGGTTCAAACCAAACAATTCAACTCTCGTTGTTACAGGTGATATTTCGATGGATGAGCTTCTTCCAAAATTGGAAAATCATTTTGATGATTGGGAAGAAGGAACTGTTCCAAAGAAAAATATCAGCAAGGTTAATAATTCCGAAAAACCCGTTGTTTATCTGATGAACAAAACCGGTGCACCGCAATCAATAATTTTTGCGGCACAACTTTTCCCGGGAAGAAGCGTTGAAAATAATCTTGAAATCGAAACTATGAATGATATACTCGGAGGAAGTTTTACATCAAGAATAAATATGAATTTACGGGAGGATAAGCATTGGTCATATGGTTCACGAAGTTTGATTATGGGTGCGCGTGGGCAACGTCCTTTTATTGTTTTTGCGATGGTGCAATCGGATAAAACTAAAGAATCTTTCGCAGAAGTATTAAGAGAAATATCGGAGTTTCGTAGCACTAATCCGGCAACTGAAGATGAATTGACCAAAATTAAATTGAACAATACTTTAGGTCTGCCGGGTAATTGGGAAACTAACAATGCGGTTGGTTCATCACTCGCAGAAATAGTTCAATACGGATTACCAATGGACTATTTTGAGACTTACAGCAGTCGTGTTAAAAATCTAAAACTGGAAGATGTACAGAGTGCAGCTAAAGAAAATCTCAACGCTGATAATCTTGTCTGGGTTGTTGTCGGTGATAAAACTCAATATGAAGAAAAGTTAAAAGAGTTTGGATACGACATTCATGAAATTGATGTTGACGGAAATATAATAGATGCAGAGATTAAAACGCCGGCAAAGATCGAAACTCCTAAAATAACCGAATAGAATTTTTTAATTTTACTTAAAACTTACCCCGGCAGTTGTCGGGGTATTTTTTTAACCCAATTCTTTAGCAATGTAATAAATTCTCAACAAGTGCAATTCATTATAATCTACTTTTTGTTTGAGTGCATCGTAAACTGGTGCTAATCTATCTGCTCCTAATTCATCAAATTTTTTTAATACCTTCTCTTTATCCTTTTCGGATAGATTAGATTCGTTTAATATCCTTTCTGTGTTTTGCAAACCGTTTTCAATCGTGTAATCAAGTAAATGTTTAAGGACGGTACTTTTCTTGTACTTAGTTTCTCTTATAATATCATCAATCGATGAACCTGAAATAAATTTATTGCCTGTAGTTTGATAAGGTTTTGTCTTCTTTATCAATTTTAATTTCGGCGGAGAAAGATATTCTTCATTAACCGGTTTTATTTTGTTTTCCTTACAATACTCAATTATTTCCTTCAGAAAAATATGACCGTATTTTTCAAATTTAATTTCACCGAGTCCGTGAATTCTGAGCATCTCTTTTTTATTTACCGGGAGATATGATGCCATTTCCGATAAAGATTTATCCGAGAAAATTACGTAGGGGGGAAGACGTAGTTTATCTGCGATTGATTTTCTTTTCTTGCGAAGAATCTCAAATAATTTTTCATCGTAAGTTTCTTTAATTTCTTTTTTAATTCGTTCGTCAAAATCTTCTTTAATTTTTGCTGTAACGGTAAGGTTCCCTTTTAATACTTGATATGACTTGTCAGTTAACTTTAAACTTCCGAACTCATTGTCTTGGATAACTAAACCTAGTTGAATAAATTGATGGGATAAAAACAACCACTGCTTCTTAGTGTATTCGGTTCCTATACCGTAAGTGGTTAATTTATCGTGACCTTTTGCAATTATCTTTTCGGCTTTTGATCCTTTCAAAACATCAATTATGTAAACGGCACCGAAAATTTCATTTGTTCTTTTTATGAATGATAAAAATTTTTGTGCCGGAATTGTAACATCTACCAAATCTTTGTCTACTGAATTACAGTTATCGCACATCCCGCATTTTTGCTGATTATATTTTTCACCAAAGTAAGACAACAAAGGGAATCTTCTGCAAATACCGGTCTCTGCATAATTAAGCAATGCTCTTAAATGACGTTCGGCAATTTTCTTTTCATGTTCTTCTTTTTGATTAATGAAGTATCTTATTTTTTGAATATCTGCATAACTGAATAATAATAAACAGTGAGCACGCAAATCGTCTCTGCCGGATCTTCCTATTTCTTGATAATATGATTCGATATTTTTGGGCAGATCGAAATGAATAACAAATCGAACATTTGATTTATTTATGCCCATTCCGAATGCAATTGTTGCTACTATAATTTGTATATCGTCTTTAATGAATAACTCTTGATTTTCTTTTCGCTCTTCATCAGATAATCCCGCATGATATGGTCTTACCGAATAACCCGCATTGTACAAATCAACATAAAGTGAATCAACTTGCTTTCGGGAAAAACAATAAATTATGCCGGATTGATTTGGATATTTGCGGAGAAATCTTATTGTCTGTTCAACTCCGTTTACTTTAGGGGCAATTTCTAAATATAAATTATCTCTGTTGAAGCTTGCGATAAAATTATTATTACCCTTTAGTTCAAGTGAATCACGAATATCCTTTTGAACCCTTGGTGTTGCAGTTGCGGTAACTGCAACACAAACTGCATCCGGAAAAAGTTTTCTTGTTTCGATAATCTTTCGGTACTCGGGACGAAAATCATGTCCCCATTCAGAAATACAATGTGCTTCATCAACAGTAATACAGTCAATATTAAGTGATGATAAAAGTTGAATAGTCTTTTCAAGAAATAATGTTTCGGGCGCGACGTAAAACAATTTTACTTTATTGTTTATCAACAATTCTACATTCTTTGCATATTCTTCTTGAGTTAACGAACTGTTTAAGAAAATTGCATTAACTCCTAACTCTTTTAACTGCTCAACTTGATCTTTCATCAATGAAATTAAAGGGGAAACAACAATTGTTATTCCGTCAAAAATCAATGCGGGAATTTGATAACAGAGTGATTTACCGCCGCCGGTAGGCATTATTACAAGCGAATCTTTTTTTGCTAATATTGTTTTAATTATTTCTTCTTGAAGCGGACGGAAAGTCTTATAACCAAATATTTTGTGTAAAATATCAGATACTTTATATATCATCAATACCAATTTTATTTAATTTTATTAAAAATAAAAATTATTTGACAAAAAGTAATAATCCGAACTGAAAATATTACTTTGTATTTTCTAAAAAACAATATGATGTAATTTTATTCCATGTAAATATCTGCCGGCTCATATAGTAGAAATAGATAAACTTTTGCATAATTTTCACCATACAATTCTGAGGCTTTAATGAAAAAAATCGTTTTGTTGGTTTTACTAATAGTTATTTCATTTTTTCAAACCTCGCATTTTGCACAAGAAGAGTTCAATTCAGTAAAAAAATATCCGATAGTTATTGATAATGATACTTTGTTTTTTATCAGCAGCGGAGTGGGAGTATTTAGTGCACAAAAAAGAGCTGATGAGATAAATTCAATATTAAAATCAATAGTAAAAAATGACAGCCTTCGGCTCGATTCTATAAATATTCTTAAACGATCCGATCATGTTATTCTTTCTGTCGATAGTCAAATATTGATGGGCATATATAGTACTGATATAACCGACTCAGCATTAACAATCGATTCGTTAGCCTCTAATTATGCTGAATTACTAATAACAAAATTACACTCCGAAAGATCAGATCATAAAAAAGCCTCACTTCTTAAGAGCAGTATTTACACTTTTGTATTCACAATATTACTCGCACTCGGTTTGTGGTTGTTAAGTTTTCTCTTCCCACGTCTTTCAAAAAAAATTGAAACCCTTGATGAAAAGTTGACGGAACGAATTCAGTTTAAGCAGAAAAAATTTATTAAACATGAATACTTAATCAAAACCCTTAAAATTATTTGGACAGGATTCAAATTTGCTCTGACTCTATTGTTAATTTATATCTATTTCTATAATCTAATTGATCTATGGCCCTTTATAAGTAATCTCAATATTCAGCCAATCATAAAGGGGATATTACTTTTTGTTTTTTATTCTGTGTTAGCATACACTCTAATTAAAGGTATCAATACACTTGTTGGCTATTCAAACAAGCTTTTTATCAGTTGGAAAGGAACCAAAATAAAATCTGTAAAAATTCGTTCCTTCGAACTCCTTTCTGCAGATAGAAGTTTGGAAATTCTATCTTTCCTTACTAAGGTTATACGATTTGTACTTTTTGGTATTCTCTTTTATACATACATCACGATAGTTTTTAGTTTATTTGAATTTACCGAGACATGGGCGGATACCCTATTAAGTTATATTCTTGATCCGTTAACCATTGCTATTACCTCATTCTTGAAGTTTCTTCCCAACTTGTTTTTTATTATTGTTCTTTCATTTGTTTTTTATTATGTAATAAAACTTGTCCGGCTTTTCTTTATTGAAGTTGATAAAGGTACTCTTGAACTTCCCGGGTTCTATAAAGAATGGGCAATGCCCACATTCAAAATTGTCAGGTTTTTAATACTCGTACTGGCGGCAATTCTAATCTTTCCGTATTTGCCCGGATCGGATTCACCTTTCTTTCGTGGTATTTCAGTTTTCTTAGGAATTTTATTTTCTCTTGGGTCGTCATCTGCTATTGCCAACATGGTTGCGGGAATTGTCTTGACTTACATGCGTCCATTTAAAATAGGTGATAGAGTTAAAATTGCAGAGACAACAGGAGATGTTGTCGAAAAAAATCTTTTAGTTACTCGTGTTAGAACTATAAAAAATGTTGATATTACAATTCCCAATGCGATGGTTCTCAACAGCCATCTAATAAATTTTAGTTCTTCGGCTGCTGATAAAGGATTGATATTGCATACCTCAGTTACAATCGGCTATGATGTACCCTGGGAAAAA
>CAYLVF010000129.1:5983-7063 GCA_964387045.1 uncultured Melioribacter sp.
GCATGCGAAGAGAATGAAGCGATTCTCAAAGAACCAAAACCATTTGTGCTGCAGACAAGCCTTGACGATTTTTATGTTTCTTATGAATTGAATGTCTATACGAACAACAGCAATGGAATGGCGGAAACATATTCAAAATTACATGCAGCTATACAAGACAAATTCAATGCAGCGGGTGTGGAGATTATGTCACCTCATTATACTGCGGTTAGGGATGGTAATCAAACAACAATACCCGACGATTATCTCCCGAAAAATTATAAAGCACCTTCATTCAAAATTTTTGGAAATTGGTTCGGTGGAAATCCGAAAAATGATTAATTATTCCTTTCTTATTGAATAAAAGCATTTTCCCAAATTTATTTTGATATTTTAACATCGTTTATTTCATTAACACTGTTAATAATTTAGCAAGGTGTTAATATGGTTAAAAATACAGTACAAGAGGAAAGAATGAAAAATTATTTCATTCAAGCAACAAAAGAAATATTACGTGGTGAAGGATTAAAAGTTGTAAGTGTGCGGAATATTGCAGAACGTGCCGGGTATTCATATGCAACTTTGTATAATTACTTCAGTGATGTAAATGAACTTATTTTCGAATGTATCAATGACTTTCAGGAAGAGTGTAGAGAGTTTATTAATGAAAGAAAAAAGAATTCTGAGAAGGGAATTGATAAGATTAAGGATACAGTAATAGCTTATGCCAATTTCTTTGTTCAACATCCCGGAATATTCGAATTATTCTACCTCGAAAACCGAATGATATTTCAAAAAAGCAGCCGACATTAGATTTGATCTATAATTTTATCGACAAAATTACAATGGAAGAGTGGGTTTATTGTATAAAGAATAATATCAAAAAAATGGACGAAGCCGAAAGAATGAAAAGTGAAATTAGATTTCTTATCCCCGGGATGCTGCTTCTTTACCTGAATAGAAGAAGACCGGAGTCCTACAAACAATTTTCGGCTGAATTGAATACGCAGCTCGATTATATCTTACACAAAGAATAAAGTATTTACAATGGGAGCAAGACAAATTGATTTAGAAAATAAGAAGATAATTCTATTTGATGGA
>CAYLVF010000130.1:0-7033 GCA_964387045.1 uncultured Melioribacter sp.
TCTCTAAGCAGCTTCATTTTCTCTGTATGCCCTTTATATCTAACGGTATATTCACTCATATTTTCTGCATTGATTGTTTTTAATAATGTCCGCAGACCGTCACTGTTAAAAGCTTCGAATGGTTCGTAATTTTTGAATGATACTTCTTTTATTTCCGAAAGAGCAGGAGTGGTAATTATTTTGTTGTTTATTATTGAACGAGCCGGGCGCAAATATTCTTCTATTAAATCGCTAATTGAAAAGACAGCTTTGTAATCAAACAATCCGTCTTTTTCCTTCGGTAATCCGCCGACATATATTTCGATATTTTTTACCGTATCAAATTCCTTTAATGAATTTCCGATTAGCAAATTACTTATACCCGGAGAGACTCCGCAGTCAACCAATGCAGTTACATTATTTTTAACTGCCAATTCATGAAGTGAGAAAGGGTCTTCTTCATAGAAAGCAATATCAACTACATCGGTTCCTGTATTAATTGTTTTTTGCAAAGTTTTAAAACCCAAAGAACCGGGAACTGCATTCATAACTAAATCGAAATCATTTAATAATTCTGCTAGCGCATTTGTATCGGAGACATCAACCCAAATTGTATTAATTGATTTGTCGTTCAGTTTATTCAGATTGTCTTTATTAATATCAGCCGCGGTAAGCTCAATATCATTATCATTGTTAAGATCAACGGCAATTGTTCTGCCAACAAGTCCGCAGCCAAGTAAAAGAACTTTCATTTTGTTATACTCCGCTGTAAAAAGGTTTAATTTCTCTAACCTGTTAATATTGCTTTACTTCTTTTAAAAACGGTTTCATTAAATAAGTGTTTGCCGCTAATCTTCCCAATACATACGAAGTAGTCGCCGCAATAACGCCGATCCAGTTTAACCAGTTTATAGTAACGAGTAATATTAAAATAATACTGCTTACTTCGGTAATGGTTGCAATTGTAATCGGTTTTGTATGTTTAGCGTTAACAAGCACGGATCTTTGAAATGAAATCAAAAATGTTAAACCCGGCATTAAAATCATTATCATCAATGGTGTCATCGAAAAATCGGCAAGGTCTTTTGTTAAACCGGCAATTTCTTCAAACCATAAATGAGAAAGGGGTGTAAATGCAACTATAGCAAGCGTAAGCACAACCGATATACCCCCTATCGCGGCAAAATTTCGAAGCTTTTTATAATTATGTGATTTCTTTTTAGTATCTAAAAGTGCAATACCAACCTCTTGAAAAGAAAGACCGATTCCTCGGAATATAAAAATGAATCCGTTGAGAACAGGAAGAACTGCTAATGATTCAAGTGCCATCCTACTCTGTCCGAGAAAAAAAGTAACCATAGGATGAACGCCGAGAGCTATAATTGAAGTTAATGCAAGCGGGTAATAAAACTCCCAAATTTCTTTGAATGATAGGTCTGCACTTTTATCGAACTCATGAATTTTAAAATCAACTAATATTTTTCGAGCCATTAGTTTGCTGGACAAACCTTCCATGATAACACCGGCTGAAAGGGCACTTGCACCGACAATTACACCATCTAAATTAAAAAACGAATAAAGCACTAGAGCCGTAATACTCATTGAGAAAAGTCTTATAACTGTACCGTAAGCAACTTTTCTTGTTTGGTTGGAGTTGATTAGTATCCCTTGATAAAATCTTCTGTAACCGATTGAACCGGGCCAAGGGATTAATAATATCATAGCAATGTAAGTTAAATCTGCTACCTCTTGTGGGAGGGCAATAAGATCAATAGCTAGAAAATCAAAAACTGAAGGAATTAAAATTAAAAGCATTACTCCGGTTAATGAGAAGTTTAATATATAACTAAACTTGCGAAGCTTAAGATAGGATTTATAATCTTTAACAAGCGCGGTTGATGCACTCATCATCATAATAACCGGAGATTCAATTAAGAGCGCAAATGAAAAAGCAACACCATAAGCGGCAAGATTAAATTTCGGTTCTGCCATTCTAGCAATAATTGCTGTAAGAATAGGGTTCTCAATAGACATCATTAACCAGGTAGCCGCAAGTGGAAGCCAAAAGAATAATATTTGCCGATATGTTAGATTTCCTACTGACATTTTATATAACAAAAATAAATTAATTTGTAATTAATATTTTACTTAATGTTATCTGTTTTCTCCATTTTGGTTATATTAAAAGAACAACAAAAAAAAATTACGAGTAAGGCCGTGACAAATAGTAATATTTTTAAAATTATTTCTATCGCCATTTTTTTAACAACACCCCTAATTGCTCAAGATCATCCGATCTTTTCCGAAATTATGTTTTACCCTAGCGGTGATGGTAATAAGAACGAGTATGTAGAACTATACAATCCGACTAATCAAGCTATTGATTTGATTGATTATCGAATAAAGGTTGCTACTTTCGCAGTTAAATCTATTATTGCATATAATGGTGGATCAACAGTTCTTCAGCCAAATCAATTTGCGGTTGTTATTGAAGGTGATTATGATCCCGTTACCGGTCCATATACTTTTCCTGCCGAAGCTTTAGTTGTAACAATAAACAGCACAACTTTTGGTCCTATGGCAAATACTTCCGATAGACCGGTTTATCTTTTAAATAGCGGTGGCGATACGCTTTCTGTCTATACATATTCTGCAAATAATGCTGTTGGTTATTCAGATGAAAAAATTATACTTAATACGGACAACTCTTCATCAAATTGGGCAAACTCATTAGTGTTTGATGGGACACCGGGTTATAAAAATTCTGTTTCACCAAAAGAAAAAGATATTGCCGTTACTGAAATTTCTGTTTCACCAACTCCTATAATAGAAGATGTGAACTTAACTTCATTTGTTAAAGCAATTAATTTAGGTACATTATTAGCTAATACATTCGAACTGTCGTTATTTATTGATATAAATTTTGATTCGACACCACAACCGGGAGAACTAGTTGATTCATATACTATAAATAATCTCGCCAGCGGTGATTCGGTTATTCAAGATTTCGATATAGGAACATTTACAGAAGGTCAACATCGCTTAATTGCTGTTGTAGATTTTGCCGGAGACGAAGCTTCTTTTAATGATACATTGATTTATAATTTTACCGTTCTTCCTCCTCCCCCTCCATTTAACGCAATAGTTATAAATGAAATTATGTATGCACCTCCAACCGGTGAACCCGAGTGGGTTGAGATTTATAACCGTTCCAACCAAACTTATAATTTAGCCAACTGGAAGTTTGCTGATGCCGCCGCAACTGCAACTATTACTACTGATCCGATTACTATTGACCCGGGTGAATTTGTTATATTAGCAAAAAGTGCCCTGGTTTCGGATTTCTATGATTTTAATGCCACTGTGATTGTCTTTGATTTACCTGTATTGAACAATACCGGAGATAGAGCGGTATTGATGGATAACAATTCGTTTATTGTAGATTCGTTAACTTACCTTAGTTCTTGGGGCGGTCTCGGCGGTAGGTCTTTAGAAAGAATTGATTACGATTCACCTAGTCATGATCCGGCGAATTGGGGAACGGCAGTTACTCCCGATAGAGCAACACCGGGTAAAATAAATTCTATTTCACCTAAAGATTTTGATCTCGCTCTTTCAGAAATCACTATCACCCCTTCTCCTCCGATTGAAGGAGTTACGCTTACCGCTCAAGTTAAAGTAAATAATCCGGGAAACAATAACGCAAACACTTACTCAATTAGTTTATATAATGATATTAACTTTGATGCAACTCCACAACCGGGTGAATTAATTAATACGGTTAACTTAAGTAACCTTGCAAGCGGTGATTCGGTAGTTCAGAATTTTAACTTAGGTGCTTTTTCTCAAGGGGCTTTACAATTAATTGGTGTTGTTAATTTCGGATTAGATGAAGATGAGAGTAATAATGAATTAATAAAAGAGTTTGAAATCCTCCCTCCCCCTCCTCCGTTTAATGCAATTGTTATTAATGAGATTATGTATGCACCTCCAACCGGTGAACCGGAGTGGGTTGAGATTTATAACCGTTCTAATCAGACTTATAATTTAGCCAACTGGAAGTTTGCTGATTTTGCCGGTTCCGCTGTTATTACTGTAGAGCCAATTTCTATTGAGCCTGGTGAGTTCATTATCTTAGCCAAGAATGCTACCGTTTCGGATTTCTTCGATATTGATGCTACAATTATTGTTATGAACTTACCGGTTCTAAATAATGATTGGGATAGAGCTGTATTGATGGATAACAATTCGTTTATTGTAGATTCGTTAACTTACCTTAGTTCTTGGGGCGGTCTCGGCGGTAGGTCTTTAGAAAGAATTGATTACGATTCACCTAGTCATGATCCGGCGAATTGGGGAACGGCAGTTACTCCCGATAGAGCAACACCGGGTAAAATAAATTCTATTTCACCTAAAGATTTTGATCTGGCACTTACAGAGATTACTATTACACCTTCACCCCCGATTGTAAACGAAGATTTAACCGCAAATCTTAAAGTAAAAAACATCGGTAAAAATCAGGCTAGTACATACACAATAAGGTTATATAACGATATAAATTTTGATTCAACCCCTCAACCCGAAGAATTAATTAATTCTTTTCATCATACAAATCTTGCAAGTGGTGATTCTCTAACACAAGAATTTGTATTAGGAGATTTTCCTATTGGGGAAATACAATTAATTGGTTTGGTAATATTTGCTGCCGATGAAGACGATTCGAACAATGAAGTTATATTTGAATTTACCGTGTCACCGCCGCCGCCTCCGTTTAACGCAATTGTTATAAATGAAATAATGTATGCACCTCCAACCGGTGAACCCGAGTGGGTTGAGATTTATAACCGTTCTAATCAATCATATGATTTAGCCAATTGGAAATTTTCCGATGCGGGAGCTACTGCTGTAATTACAGCGGAATCCATAATTATTGCTCCCAATGAATATATTGTGATCGCAAAAGATTCATCGGTAATAAATCATTACACAATCGATTCTAAGATTATTGTATTTAATCTCCCCGTGCTAAACAATACCGGCGATAGAGCGGTATTGATGGATAACAATTCGTTTATTGTAGATTCGTTAACTTTCCTTAGTTCTTGGGGCGGTCTTGGCGGTAGGTCTTTAGAAAGAATTGATATCGATGAACCGAGCCATGAACCGGCTAACTGGGGAACTTCAGTTAGTCCTAATAGAGCAACCCCCGGTAGAATTAATTCTCTCTCGCCAAAAGATCATGACCTTGCTGTTACTGATATTAAAATTATTCCAAGTCCACCTATTGAATATGATGAATTAACGGCACAATTAACCGTAAAGAATTTAGGAAGATTGAATGCCCTTTCGTTCAGTGTAAATCTATATAACGATATAAACTTTGATGGAATACCTCAGCAGGGTGAGTTAATAGAATCTTTCGATCATATAAATTTTGCGAGCGGTGATTCTCTGATTAAACTAATTAGTTTAGGGTCATTCCCGTCAACTCAGCTTCAACTAATCGGCGAGGTAATTTATAACTTAGATGAAGATGTTTCAAATAACAGACTTATTTATGAATTTACAGTTTATCCCCCGCCGCCTGCTTATAATGATATTGTAATAAACGAAATTATGTATGCCCCGTTAACAGGTTCGGGCGAACCTGAGTGGGTTGAAATCTATAATCGATCCGAAAATACTTACTTACTTACCAATTGGAAATTTGCCGATGCGAGCGGTTCTGCTACTATAACTAACGAGTTTATTACAATTGGACCTTCGGAATATATCGTTTTATCAAAAGACTCCTTGATTCTGAACTTTTATAATATTGATGCAAAATTAATAGTAATGAATTTGCCGATCCTGAACAACACCGGAGATGAAGTTATACTTTTAAATGAACATTCATTCATAATAGATTCACTTCGTTATAGCAGTTCCTGGGGTGGATCAACCGGAAGATCTCTTGAAAGAATTGATGTATATGGTGAAAGCACATTGCAAAGTAATTGGGCACAATCAATAAGTTCGGCTGGAGCAACGCCGGGGAAAGAGAACTCGGTTGCCCCCCGTGAATTTGATTTGGCAGTTGTTCACTTTAACTCCGTTAACTCATTCTTACTGTTGGATGAACCCTCTGTTTTTGATGTACGAGTAAGAAATAACGGCACAAGTAATATAAGCGGCGGAGAGCTTAATATTTATTTCGATAGAAATTATGATTCTTTGTTTACGGAAGATGAACTGATAGAGAGCTTTACTGGGTTAACTCTTGAAGCGGGTCAAGAAGTAACCGAACAGTTTTCATATACTTTTAATTCAATTGGACCTGTCGGTTTGCTGGCGGTTGTTAATCATCCAAGTGATAATTATCAGCCGAACGATTCGGTTTATTTATATAAAGAAGTTGTTAAACCACATGTTAATAGAGGCGAGATTGTTATTAATGAATTTATGTATGCACCAATGGCTCCTTATCCCGAATGGATTGAATTGTACAATACTTCGTCGACTGCATACCAGCTAAGAGATTTTCAGATTGCCGATTTAAATGATACGGTTGTAATTAGCACCCAAAATATTTTACTTCCTGCAAACTCGTACATCGTAATTGCCCGCGACAGCATTATCACAATGCTATATGATATTCCTTCGCAAGTTATTATAAGATCATTCCCGGTATTAAATAATTCCGGTGATAGAATAATGCTGCTTGATAACTACGATAGAGTTATTGATTCTTTAAATTATACTTCTCAGTGGGGAGGAACAAATGGTCGTTCTTTAGAAAGAATTAATCCTTTCGGAAGTTCAATAGAACCATCTAATTGGATAACCTCCACAGATCCAAGTAACGGAACACCCGGTAAAATTAACTCTGTTGCACCGAAAGATTATGATGTGGCAATTAAAGAGTTTTACAGTAACCCCGAACAACCGGTAGTCGGCGAAACAGTAACATTGTTTGTTGATTTACTCAACAACGGGCTTAATACAGCGTCCTTCGATCTGAAACTTTTCGAATCAAATTCCTCAAGCGAAAAAGTCAGCTTCTTGGAAGTAATTA
>CAYLVF010000131.1:0-1579 GCA_964387045.1 uncultured Melioribacter sp.
TATTGTAATGCATCGGAATTGCTTTTTTCGGATTAACAAACTCAACTGCTTTTACCGCATCATCAATACCCATCGTAAAATTATCGCCGATTGGAAGAAGCATATAATCAATCGAATTTAATTCACCAATTAATTTCATATCTAGAAATAACCCGGTATCTCCAGTATGATAGATATTCATTCCGTCTATTGATAATACAACACCGGAAGGTTCACCTGTGTATTCACCATCCGGAGTTTTAGAGCCATGATGAGCAATTGTAAATTTTACTCTGCCAAAGTCAAAATTATGACCGCCGCCTATATGCATATTATGAGCATCGAACCCATTTGCTTTGACATATTCGGCAAGTTCGTTTACACAAATAAACAATGGATTGCATCTTTTTGCTATTTTGAATGCATCACCTAAGTGGTCACCGTGACCGTGAGTTAGTATAATATAATCAGCATCAACATCTTTTGATTTGACATTTGATTTTGGATTATCATCCAAGAATGGATCAATAACTATCTTCTTACCATTTGAAGTTGTTATTTGGAATGACGAGTGTGCGAAATATTTCAGTTTCATTGTTTACCTCACTTCTTTGTTATACATACAATCTATGAATGATATAATTATTTCTGCTTACCAAATTGATCAAATAATCCTTTCCACCCTTTGTCTTTTGAAACTTTTAGACTCTCTGTTAGTTTAGTTCTCAAAGATTCTTTCGAAAGACCTCTAATTAACTTCCCTTCCTGTGCAATTGCTATTCCACCTGTTTCTTCGGATACTATAACACTAATAACATCGGCTTGTTCCGTAATACCTAATCCGGCTCTGTGTCTCATTCCAAGCCCAATACCATCCATTATAGTGTTTTGCGATAGAGGAAGAGTACAACGAGCAGCTTCAATGACATCGTTTTTGATTATAACTGCTCCGTCGTGAAGAGGTGACCTTGGAAAAAATATCGATCTTAATAGATCTTTACTTAATTTGGAATTAATAATTTCGCCTGTTTCAACCACGCCTCTTATGCCGGCTGATTTTACGATTACCATTAAAGCGCCGTGCTGATATTGGGATAATTCAAATGCTGCATCGGTAATTATATCGGCAATATTTTTTTCATCACTTTTTATAAACATTCTTATAATCGGATTTCTTCCGACAAGTACAAGAAGTCTTCTTATTTCGGGCTGGAATAAAATGATAAATGCGATTACCCAAATATCGGTAACAAGTTGCAGCAGCCAACCTAGTGCCTTGAAGTTTGCTGCTTGGGCAATAAAAGAAAGTAAAAGAACAACGACCAGTCCAATAAAAATTTGTGAAGCAATAGTTCCTCTTATTACTTTGTAAAGTTTATAAATTATAAACGAAACAATGGTTATATCCAATACATCGAGTAAAGTGACAGAAAGAAAACCGATTTTAAATATATCCCACATTTGTTAGTTCTCAACGCTAATAATATTTGAAAATACTTTGACTGCTGTCAATGTTTGTTTTACTTCATGCGTTCTAATAATATCTACTCCGTTTTTAATTGCTAGTGTCTCGGCAATTAGAGTTGCTTCACTTCTTGCG
>CAYLVF010000131.1:1589-6999 GCA_964387045.1 uncultured Melioribacter sp.
TTAAGACTTTTACCAAGGAATGATTTTCTTGAAAGTCCAATCACTATCGGTTTGCTTAATCCCTTAAACTCATTCAACCTGTTGAGAATTTCATAATTATCGGATATCTGCTTCCCAAACCCAATTCCAGGATCGATTAGAGAATTATGTACTCCGTTTTTTTCTGCAAATTTAATGCGTTCCGTAAAAAAGTCATAAATTTCTAAAATCACATCATCGTAATATGGGTTCTTCTGCATATCTTGAGGAGTTCCAAGCATATGCATCAATACAATCGGAACCTTGGTGTCGGCAGCCACTTCAACCATCTTTTTATCAAAGCGCATTGCACTAATATCGTTAATCATTGATGCACCGGCTTTTATAGATTCTTTAGCGACTAAAGATTTTGTGGTGTCGATTGAAATTAGTGCCTGTGGTTTTGCATTAATAATTCCTTCAATTACGGGAACTACTCTTTCTAATTCTTCTTTTTCAGAAACAGATACTGAGTTTGGTCTTGTAGATTCACCACCAACGTCTATTATCAACGCACCATCTTCAATTAACTTAAGCGCATGATCTATTGCTTTTTCCTTATCAAAATATTTTCCACCATCGGAAAAAGAATCAGGTGTAACATTAACAATTCCCATTAGAGAAGTTTGTTGAAGACTAATCTGCTTTGACTTGAGTTGTAAATTGTATTGCCGTTTATCTGAGTAATTTTTGAGAACAGAACCAATCTTGTGACCGAGGTCTTCGTTCCCGGCGGCAGTAATCTCTTTTGAAAGTTCTCTAAAGATGACAAACGAGCCGAGAATTAATATGTCAACTTTATTTTCACCTGTTCTTTTTTTGATGTAACAAATTTCTTTGTTTCTGAATATTATATGACGGGTATTTTCAGCTAACTCTTCTTCCAAATCTCTTACTTCCAAAGCAAGAAGATCAATCTCATAAAGATCGCGGTAGATATTATATTTTTTAACATATCTTTTGAAGACGTAAGGGATATTTATTTCGATTAACTGTATTACCAATTCCTACCCCGGCGAAAGATGCAATAAGTGAATTAAAAATTTAAAATAAGCAAAAAAAATAAGATTTTCTTTGGTGGGTTTAATAAAATCATGCTATCATATTCTTCAGTTCTAAAGCCGCCGCGGTAACGTTATCTTTTGAGAAAATTGCAGATCCGGCAACGAAAATATCTACTCCTGCATTCTTCAAATTTTTTATTGTATCGGTATCTACACCGCCGTCGACTTCAATAAGATATTTGTAATTATTCTCTTCCCTAATACTTTTTAGATCGCGCACTTTTTTTATCGAACTTTCTATAAATTTTTGTCCGCCGAAACCGGGGTTAACCGACATAACTAAAACTATATCAACAAATTCTAAAATTTCGCATAAGCTATTTACCGGTGTCGATGGATTTAAAGCAACTCCCGCTTTAATTCCCAACTCTTTAATTTTTGTAATTGTCCGATGAAGATGAACTACTTCCTCTTGGTGAACCGTCAAATAATCAGCTCCGGCTTTCGCAAAATCTTCCAAAAAATTGTCAGGTTTTTCAATCATTAAATGTACATCTAATGGTAAACGAGTAATCTTTTTAACTGCTTTCACTACAATTGGACCGAATGTAATATTAGGGACAAATTTTCCATCCATAATATCGCAATGAATAAGATCGACACCAGCCATTTCAACTTTTCGAATTTCTTTTTCGAGGTTTGAAAAATTTGCCGAAAGTAATGATGGAGCTAACATTTTTTTCATTTATCTACTCTGTGTTATTACAACATCTACGCTATCGCCGTAACTCACCAGTTTATCTTCGCCGGGATATTGATCGATAATTGTGTTTGGTAACAAATTCGGTGATGAAAGATAAGTTCTTTTACCAATTTTTAATGAAAGTTCTCTTAAAATTCTTTCCGCCTCCGATAAAGATTTTGCTATAAGATTTGGTACTCTGACCATACCTATCTGCGGACCAATACTTATTTTTAACGTGACCGCCTCTCCCTTTGAAAGAAATTCACCCTCTTTCCTGCTTTGTTCAACAACAGTTTTTGCAGGGAATTCCGACCGGACATTTATTAGAGTATCTATCTCCAATCCAAGTCGCTCGACTGTAATTTTCGCATCCCTCACAGTTTTTCCAAGAAGCTGGGGCATTTTAATTAAAGGTTCTCCCCCGCTAATATACAAATAGATCCGCCTTCCTATTTTAACCGTGGCACCTTGTCTTGGTGTTTGAAAAATTACATGATCTTTTGGAACATTCTCATCATATTTTGGACCTTGTTCGATTGGATGTAAACCGATTTTCTTAAGCTTTTCTATTGCAGTTATTTTATCGCTGCCAACAACATCCGGTACAATTATTTCCTCGGCGGATACCACCCAGGGCATAATTAATTTATCGAAAAAGATAAATAGAAGAATCACGGAAGCTAATATTATGATAGGATACTTTATTATTTTTTTGTTCAGCAGATTCATATAACTCGATTGATAGATGATCGAAATTTAAGAAATATTTAATAAAAAAAGCCCGTCGTTTGACGGGCTCAAATTATATTATTGTGTAGCACGCTTCAATTTATTGAGGAAAATTCTTACCAGTAAAGCAGCTATTAATGATGTAATTACAAGCAATAGGAAAAACTGCCATACTTCCCAGTTTTGGTAGAATCTACCGATAAAGCCGGATAAATAATTTCCAACTGCAGTAGCTCCAAACCAGAATCCCATCATTAAACCTTTCATTCTTGGCGGAGCAGTTTTTGATACGAAAGAGAGACCCATTGGACTTAAATGCAGTTCACCGATTGTTACAACAAAGTAAGTTGAAATCAACCAGAAAGGAGAAACTGTTATTGCAGAAGAAACATTTTCTAATGAATAAACGCCCGGTAAACCCATGGCTGCAATCATCATTATCATAAAGGATAAGGCAGTCAGCAACATACCAATTCCTATCTTTGCCGGTGATGATGGCTCTTTTCCTCTTCGGTTAAGGAATCTAAAATAAGATACAATTAGAGGAGTCATCAAAACAATAAACATAGGATTGAAGTAAGCGAATTGTTCAGGAGCAATTGCATTAAGTTCAGGAAGTGAATTGATTTTGATAATAACTATTATTACACCAACGGCAGCAAAGAAACCCCCTATCCCTCGTATTTTTTGCGTAGTTCCTTTGTTTAAAGCTGTTGCGCCTCCTAATAAAATTGCAAGAATTCCGTGCAAAGCAAGCACATCAAAAAGTAAATAAGTGAATTTACCAACCATTGGCGTAATGTAATCCCGAGCAAACAAGGTTAAAGCAGCTCCATTTTGATGGAACGCCATCCAGAAGAATATTACTATTGCAAAGATTGTCATTAGTGCAACAATTCTTAGTTTTTCTTGTTCTTTTGTTAAGACAAGGTCTTTTTCAACATTCTTTTCATTTTTTGATTGATAATCCGCATCTTTATAATGCTTTTTATAAATCAGAAAGATTAGAATAGAAACTACCATACCAAAAGCTGCAATTGCGAAACCCGCATTATATCCTTGTGCTAAGGTTGTTCCAACATTATCGATAAAAAATTGTTTTATGTTGGTTGCGGCAATAGGAGCATAAAATGCACCGATGTTTATACCCATATAAAAAATATTATAACCTGCATCCTTTAAGGAACCATCTTTATGCGCATATAAATTTCCAACAAGTACAGAGATGTTTGCTTTAAATAAACCGTTACCAATTGCAACTACCGTAAGCGCTGCATAAAGTTGAAATTCCGATGAGGTAGGAATTGCCATTAAAGCATAACCGGTGCCCATTGTTACGGCTCCGAGTGCAATTGTTTTTCCGTAGCCTAAAAGATTATCGGCAATCCAACCTCCTAAAATAGGTGTGAAATAGACCGCAGCAAGAAATACACCATAAATATTAGTAACAGTAGCAGCATCCCACCCAAAATTCTCTTGTAGATAAAGGACGAATATAGCAAGCATAGTGTAGAACCCGAATCGTTCCCACATTTCAGTAAAGAAGAGTACATATAACCCTCGCGGGTGTCCTTTGAACATTTTACCTCCTGAGATTTATATTATTAGTCAAATTGTGAACAAATTCGGAGAAAAATTGAATTGAAATAAGACTGGTAAAACGAAGAAAATTGTGAATAATACTCACTAAAGTTCCAACTCTTTGTAAAAGTTTTCGAAATATATCAAACCACCTTCTCAATAACAAATAGTATTATTGGTACTTAATTTTATAATCAATTATCTTTGAAAATTCATAAAAGAGGTAAATATGAAATATCCTATTTGTTTGTTTGAAGACGATAAATACCGCAATTTTTTACCGCTTACTTACTTTAAACCAATATATGATTTACGTTGTGGTGTACTTTCCTTGAGAGAAAAAGCAAATAAATATTTTGGAAATGAAAACATAATACTTCATACCAGAAAGTATCTTGAAAACTATCTCAGAGATGAATACAAAAATAGTATGATTAATAAATTCGATTTTGATAAAATATTGTTTATAAACGGAAGATTATTATTATCAAAAGAGATTGCAGAACTGCTTACCGTTGATGATGAAGATGAACTATTTGTCAATAATAATGAAATTGTTGCTGCAAGACTCTCAAAGAATAATACTACTGCACTCCTTGAAAATAATAAAGACACAATTACCGATTTCAGTCATCTTAATTGTAAATCAACGGAAATCGATGCATACTTATTTGAATATCCATGGCATATGATTCAAAAGAACGGTAACGAAATTATTAATGATATTAAACTGATTAATCCGCCACGACAAAAATTTCAGGCTCCGGGAATTCACCTGATAAACGAGAATAACATTTACATTCCAAAAGCAGTTAATATAAAACCAAATGTAGTACTAGATGCTTCCGATGGTCCGCTTTTTATTGATGAAGGAGTTACTATATATCCAAACACATACATAGTTGGACCGGCATATATAGGTAAAAATTCACTTGTAAAATCCAACACACAAATTTATAAGGATACATCAATTGGACCTGTTTGCAAAGTAGGGGGTGAAATTGAAAATAGTATAATCCATTCATATTCAAACAAACAGCATGAAGGTTATCTTGGTCATGCATATTTAGGATCATGGATAAACATCGGAGCTAGTTCAAACAATTCCGATTTGAAAAATGATTACAGCAATATAAAAATGATTGTTGACGGGAAAGAGATTAATACCGGTACAAATTTTATGGGATTGATTATGGGTGATCATTCAAAATGTGCAATCAATACCATGTTTAATACCGGGACAGTTATTGGTGTATCATGTAATATTTACGGCAGTGATTTCCCGCCAAAGTATGTTCCCTCTTTTAGCTGGGGCGGTTCGGAAGGATTGAGA
>CAYLVF010000132.1:0-6997 GCA_964387045.1 uncultured Melioribacter sp.
CCCATTTTTTGTTGCACTCCTATTAGCTTCAGTAATAATATATCTCTTGCCTCCTATTTTTGATAAGTACGAAGTTTCGCTTTACAAAAAAGAATCTATTGTTAACTCACAATATGTTTACTGTGATTTAGATGGCGACGGCTACAGCGAAAAAATTGAAATAGAAACTTCTTTAAGTAATCTTGTTCAATTAAGAGTATATGTAAAAGAAAAAATTATAGAGCAGTGGAATTTTAAAGGGCGATTACTCGGAAGTTATAATCCTATTTATGGTGATATAAATGCAGATGGGTTAAAAGAGATAATGATTTTTACATATTATGATGGTCAAATTTTTCTAAATGCGATCAATCCTTTTACTTTAGAAACACTTGTAACTAATAAATTTATTGTATCCTACAAACCAATCTCAACAACAATAGATTGTGGAATTAATTTATTTGGATTTTATGACGAAAATAATGATGGATTTAAGGAAATCTATTTTTCCATAGCAACTGGATATTCAATTCACCCGAGGGTAATGTTTGCATTCGATTATATTAATGATGCTCTGTACAGTTCAAATAACGGTTGCAATATTATTGAAGAACCGGTTGGATATGATTTAGATAACGACGGTAGACTTGAATTTTTTGGAAGATCGGCTGCTGTTGGAAATTCAAAACCGACGGCAAAATTCAGCGATCATTTTTCATGGTTAATGGTATTCAATGAAAAAATGGAATTCGAGTTCGAACCGATTCAAATTGGGTATTATCCGTCTCAGGCCTACATAAAACCATTTACAATTGGTAATAAAAAACGAATAATTGTCTTTAATATGTACAAAGGGAACCAAAATCATAAGAGTTATCTTGCATTATATAATAGTAACGGCAAAAAAATAAAAGAGAAGATCTTAGAGAACTTTGTTGAAGTTAAAGATGCTGAATTATTCCAGCATAAGGATGATTATTCAAATGTCTTCATGGTACAGAAAAATGGTCAAATTTCAAAAATTGATAGTAACCTAAATATTGTGCCTAAATTACAATTAAATAACTTATCAGATATGTATGCTTTGTCACTTGATATAGATAATGACTCCGCAAATGAGAGTGTTATATTTCTCCGTGGTTTAGAAAAGATAATCATATTTAGACAAGACTTCTCTTCGCCCACTATTATAAATTGTCCAGTCCCTGAAAAAATTGAGACATATTCATTGAAACAAAACGGAACAGGGAAACCGGTGTTATATTTACAATATGACAACATTGGGTACTACTACCTATACGGAGAAAATCCGTTTTATAGTTTTAAATTTCTATTTTACGCAGGCATTTACGGCGTTCTCTTTTTACTTGTTTGGGGTATTCAAAAAACTCAACGTTATAGAATTGAACAAAAATTTGAGGTTGAAAAAAGTATGGCAAGCCTGCAGCTTAAGGCAATCAAAAATCAAGTTGATCCTCACTTTACTCTTAACATCATTAATTCCATTGGTTCTCTCATTTACAAAAAAGATAAAGACAAAGCCGATTATATTTTTGCTAAATACAGTAAACTGCTTAGGTCAACTTTACTTAACTCCGAGAGGATAATTACTACACTTGCCGAAGAACTTGAATATGTAAAAAATTACCTCGATTTGGAAAAATTTAGAATGAATGAAAAATTTACTTATGAAATTAATTTAGATGATAATATAAACCAGTCGATAAAAATTCCTCGTATGTTGATTCATACGTTCATTGAGAATTCGATTAAGCATGGAATAAAACATCTCGACTCGGATGGAAAGATTGAAATTATTGGTACCAAGAATGAAAGTACAACTACAATTAAAATTATTGATAACGGTATCGGCAGAGAAAAAGCAAAAGAACTAAGTGAATTTAGTACGAGAAAAGGATTAAAAATTATTGACCAAATAATTGCGTTGTATTATAAATTGGAAAACAAAAAGATATCTTATGAGATAAATGATAGGGAAGAACAAGGCACCGAAGTGGTTGTTACGTTAATTAATGAATAAAACCAAAATAGCCACTAAGTCACAAAGACACAAAGTTCTTTCTTAGCGCCTTGGTGCCTTAGTGGCAAAACAAAAATAAGCCTCTAAGTCCCAAAGACACGAAGGAAAAAATTATGAACAAATATAAAATGAATGATAAGCATAACAATTATGAACCCTTATCAGAAAAAGAAGAAAGAATAGGGAGAGCTATTGTTGAAGCCGCTTATAGAGTTCATAAAGAACTCGGACCCGGATTGTTGGAAAAAGTTTATGAAGTTTGTTTTTCTCACGAACTTAGGAAAATGGGTTTTGAGGTTCAGAGACAAATCGATATACCTATTACTTATGATGGAATAAAATTTGACGAAGGATTAAGGTTAGATGTTCTTGTTGAAAATCTGGTGATAAGTGAATTAAAAGCAGTTGACCAAGTAAATCCTGTTTGGGAAGCACAGATAATTAGTCATCTTAAACTGACCGGCTTGCGTCTTGGTTATCTAATAAACTTTAATGTACCCTTAATAAAAAAAGGCATACGTAGATTTATATTGTAAATGCAAAAACAAAAGATCGCCACCAAGTCACGAAGACACAAAGTCCTTAGTGCCTTGGTGTCTTAGTGGCAAGATAAAAATTCAAGGATTAAAATTATGAAAGTTCCCGACACACAAAGAAACATAACTTGCATTATTGTTGACGACGAGCGTGAAGCGCTTGACCGGCTGTTGACCTTACTTGACAAGTTTGACTTTGTTAGTGTAACTGATACAAAGACAAATGCAGATGCAGCAATTAAAGTAATAATTGAACAAATGCCGGATCTTGTTTTTGTTGATGTTGAAATGCCCCGCAAATCTGGGTTTGATGTGATAAAAGAAGTAAGAGAACAAAACATAAAACCAAAATTTATTTTTGTAACCGGCTACGACCAGTATGCAATTAGAGCGATTAAGAACGAAGCTTATGATTACTTGTTAAAACCCGTTGACATTGATGAATTAAAAGTTGTATTGGAACGATATATTAAAGCAGCAAAAGAAAAACAAAAAAATGAAATACCACAAACGCTTGCAAAAAAATACCGACTCACTCCCCGCGAAATTGAAATAGTAGAATTACTATTACAAAACAAAACCAGCAAAGAAATTGGGGAGATTCTTTTCATTAGCAAAAACACAGTTGATACCCACCGAAGAAGTATACTTGAAAAGACAGAAATGAAATCTACTGCTGAGCTTGTTGCTCTTCTTTTTATGAACACTGATACTTCGCATGCTTAAATGAGTAGGGAATTACTCATCCATTTTAAGCTATTTAATTATAACTAATTATTTCTTTCTCAAAAACTAACAAATATATTGATATCAATTTCAATTTAATTCTTTGAGGTGAATGATATGAAATACAAATATGTACTATTGTTACTTTCTTTAGCTTCTATGATCCTTTCTCAGACTAAAACATTTGAAGCGAACAGTGATACTTATGTGCATATCGATTTACCAACTGCAAATAATGGTAATAGTGCCTCTCTACTCTTTGAAAATCGTGACAAAGGTTGGACATATATTAAATTTGATTTATCCTCACTCCCAACTGGTTTATCGGTAACTAATGCTCAGTTAAAGCTTTATTACCCAACAAGTTCGTCAAGCAGCGCTCAATTTGCTATCACTCGTGCAGCATCTTCTTGGTCTGAAAATTCAATAACTTGGAATACAAGGGTTTCTTGGATCGAAGCAGGACCACAATCCATTACATCAGGGCCTGCTTCAACTGGCTGGAAAGAACATCCCGTCACAGCCCTTGTTCAAAAATGGATAACTGATGGAGAATCTAATTATGGATTTCTTTTATTTTCTACGTTTACAGATGGAACTTTAATTGTTTCATCTCGTGAGACAAGCAATGTGCCTAAATTAATTATTGAATATGAACCCGGCTACCTCCCTGCTCCACAAGGAATTTCTGCGACAAGAGGTGTATATTCTGACCGAATCTTGATTGGATGGAATAGTGTAGCTGAAGCAAATAATTATAACATTTATAGAAATACTAGTAATAATTCCAGCTCTGCAAACAAAATTGCCTCAGGCGCTTTTTCGCCTGGTAATTATTACTACTATGACACTAATATTACTCCAAATACAGATTATTATTATTGGGTAAAAGCAACAAGAATAGAAAGTGGAATTGTCGTGAAGCAAAGCGATTTTAGTTCTTCAGTTTTGGGTTATGCGACTGTTGATATTCCCACTATTCCAATAAATCCAAATCCACATGATGGTGCAACAAATGTTAGCATTCATAACTTGGAGTTAACCTGGTCAAGTGGTGGAGGTGACGTTACTTATTACGAAATTTATTTTGGAACTGATCCGACTCCAGACGCCAGCGAATATATTGGTGCAGGGTCTGAGCCACAATTATTATTCGGTTATGATTTGGTTCCCAATACAACATATTATTGGCGTGTTGACGCGGTAAATTCAAGTGGTACAACAACAGGTGATGTTTGGCATTTTACAACAGCAAGTAGTTTACCCTCAAATTTAATTTGGGAAGACAACTTTAACAGTGATAACGGTTGGACAGACAAAGTTTACCAAGGAGAAGGATCTTTTGAACCACGAACATATGACGGGGAAAATGTTTGTGTATTTTATATGTCGGGTTCACCAGGTGTTTTTTATACATTTAAGCAATTGTCACAAGCTATCGCAGCGGGTTCAATATTAAAAGCGAGATGGTATTATGAATCCTCAGGATCATACAGTAATTCTGAAAATTCTGATGGTGGTCATATTTTGTTCTTTGAATCTATTCCAAGTATTCAAAACGATTTACCTGAAGAAGTAATTCTAGATATAATGGGTTCTGTTGATTTTCCAATGTATCAATGGAACGTAGAGGAATTTCAAATAACTGAAGAAATACCAAACGGTTCATACATAGCAATTGGTGGTGCCGTTTGGCCATCTTATATTTATAATAATTGGGATTATATAAAAATATATTCATCAACCACCGATATTTCTACAGAATTTAGTTTACCTAGTAATTATAAACTATACAATAATTATCCAAATCCCTTTAATCCAACTACAAAAATAAAATACCAAATTCCACGAAGTAATTTAGTCCAAATAGTAGTCTATGACATTTTGGGCAGAAAAGTTGCAACTCTTATCACTGAACAAAAACCAGCGGGAAGTTATGAAGTAGAATTTAATGCTTCTCAGCTTTCAAATGGAGTCTATTTCTACGAACTCCGCGCCGGTGATTTTAGAGATGTGAAGAAATTAGTGCTACTCAAATAGTATCAAGTATCGAGATGCGAGTATCAAGACATAAGACTTTCTTTTAGCAGATAAAAAAAAGGAGGAACTAATTATGGCTGGTCATACACATAAAAGCGGTAAAGTAGCAGGTAAAAAAGGTTCCAAGCTTCGTAAAGTTCGTAAACTCGGTAAACCTAAAAAGAAGACAAAGAAAAAGTAAGTTTGTCTTATTAATCAACCAACAAGGGCATTAATGTAACAGTTTACTTAATTTAATTATTCTAGGAGGATAAATGAAAAATATTACAACCAAATTCTTTTTAATCGCTCTTTTAGCAGTAATTCTTATTTCTTTAGAATCATGTACAGTAGCAAAATTAAGCGGTAGAGGGACACACCCGTTAATTCTAAACCAACCTCAAGCAAAAGTTAGCGTTATCCAAAAGGTCAATGCTTCAAAGCAATTACTTTTTGATTACACCGGGGCTGTAGATGTTTCTGAAGTTCTTAGGGATGTTATGATTGGAAGTGATGTTGATGCAATAATTAATATAACTATAACGGTAAAGCAAACCGTTGGTGACTTCTTTATTAATGTATTTACTCTTGGTTTAGCTAATGCAAGGACTTTCGAAGTAAATGGGGATGTCGTCAAAGCTCCAGAAGGATTGAGTTTGGAGATCTTTGAAGATAAAGAACCTATTGCTATATACAAATCATTAGAAGAAGTTAAATTACTATCGAACGCTTTTAATACAGAAACATTACTTGTGAGAAATGAGAACGGTTATGCACTCTACAAGTATGTTGAGGAAAAGTAATATCTATTAAGCAGTATCAAGACACAAAATTAGATGAGGCTATCTCTCAAAAATAATAATTCTTAGTGCCTTGGTGCCTTAGTGGCAAAACAAAATATCGCCACAAAGGCTCGAAGGCACAAAGGTCTTGTAAGGTAGCCCATCTTTACCGATAACCATGAACAAACAATATGTACTCTGCATAAAAAACGATAACTACAAAGCAACTTTAGAGTTGCGTAAAGTTTATCAAGTAGTAGAAGACAAAAACACACCAAAGGGTTTAATACGTGTAGTTGATGAAAACGGAGAAGATTACCTTTTTCCGCAAAATCTTTTTGTCTCCATTACTGTTCCCCAAGCAGCGGAAGCTGTTTTTCTGGAATCATGGTAGTACTGATAACCTTAATATCTCATAGAATTTTTAATTTTATATCCTTACATTTCTTATAAAATAATGTATCAAGCGGCTAAGTATGTTAAACTCACAAAATGAGCTTGAAAATATAATTGAAAAAATTCCCGCTAAGTTTTTGCCTACTGTTTTAGAATATGCAAAAATGATAAATGAAAAGGCAAAAAGAGGAGAAATTAAGTGATACGGAATATTTAAATAGTATTCCCGGAATTGCAGATTCAATCATTAGAGAAGCTAATAGAAATTTAGAAGAATATTCAGATGAACTGGAGTGGTAATATATAATCTCAATTGGAAAGTTAATCTCAATGACCCACGCTAAGACGAACTCGTTATAAAAGATGGGTTGGAAAAAATAAACCACGCTCTCCCTTTCACATTTTCTCCTCTTCCCCCTTTCACAATTCACATTCCCTTCCTTCAACATCAACTTTTCTTTTGTTATATTTCTTTATTAATTAAAAACGATCAATCAGATTACCATGCTGCGTAATCT
>CAYLVF010000133.1:0-6972 GCA_964387045.1 uncultured Melioribacter sp.
CGAAGTCACCGACGAGTTCGGAAAGAAATCCGATTGGACACATCCAACTGCAAAATGCCTTACCGAAAAAGAACGAAACAGTTATTATGCCAATTAAAATTACAAATCCTGCTGGGTGTGCTTGATGTATTTCTCCCGTTAAAAAGAAATAATACAAGCTCATTAAAGAACTTATCGGTAAAAAGCCTTCAACTCCGGGTGGTCGATAACCGACATCTGACGGATTCCCGCCTTCTAATGATTCAACAAAAAAGTGAAATTCCACCCCAATCCAAACGCAAAGGAGTGCAATGCCTGCTTGAACCCAAAATCTATATTTTTGTACCGGTTGTTCTATATTTCTAATGAACTTCTTTTTTTCTTTCATTTTATTGTCCGTGTATAATCAGATATATATTTCCGATTAAAAATTATTATAAAAGGAATAATTTGTCAATTGAAATCGATGAAAAATCGCTCTTTCAAAAGATATTCAGTATTATATAACCGTATTTTGTTGCAAAGGACACTGATGTTCTTTATTTTTAATCAGAATTAATTTTCTTTTTATTAAAGGATCAAAAATGTTACGAGAAATAATAAAAATAGATGAAGAACTTTGCGACGGATGTGGTGATTGTGTCCCCTCCTGTCATGAAGGCGCTCTTCAAGTAATTGACGGCAAAGTCAGACTAATCAGCGATTTATTTTGTGATGGACTTGGGGCATGCATCGGTCATTGCCCGCAAGGAGCGCTTACAATTGAAAAACGCGAAGCTGAACCATACAACGAAACAAAGGTAATGGAATATATTGTTAAAGGCGGACAGAATGTTATCAAAGCACATCTTGAACATTTGATTGATCATAATGAACTTGACTTTGTAACAGAAGCCATTGAATACCTAAATAAACATAATATACCTGTTCCCGAATTACGAAAAGAAAAAGTTGAACATGCAGGTTGTCCCGGGTCAAAGGAAATGTTATTCGAAAATGATTTTGATTCGGAAATTGAATCCGGGAAAAGACAATCTCATTTGACACATTGGCCTATTCAATTACATCTTGTTTCCCCGCAGGCTCAATATTACAGGGATGCTCATTTACTTCTTGCGGCTGATTGCTGCGGTTTCTCTTATCCCGATTTTCATAAAGATTTTCTTAAAGGAAAAAGTCTTGCCATTGCTTGTCCAAAACTTGATACTAACAAGCAAGTTTATTTTGATAAACTTATAACGATGATTGAACAAAGCAGATTAAAAGCTATTACTGTTTTAATTATGCAAGTTCCGTGCTGCAGCGGTTTGGTTCAAATGGTTCAGCAAGCAATTGAACTTACTGGAAGTGAAATTGAAGTCAGTGTAATTGTAATCGGCATTGACGGAACAATTTTAAAAGAAGCACAAATTAATTAATTCGTAGAGGTTTGATTCATCAAACCTCGGAATTGGAAAAAGAGAAACAAATTAAAAGAGATTTGATTAATCAAATCTCTGCGAAGGAAGGAATGCAATGAGTGAATTCATAAACAACAGCGAACATAGAGTAAAAATTCTAAAAGAGCTTATACTCAAACTACATAAAGGAGTCTCGGTTGAAGAGACTCAAAAAGAATTAAAAAAAGTTATGGGTGAAGTCCCCTACGGAGAAGTAGTTCAAGCCGAAGAGGAATTAATTAAAGAAGGATTAGACCGCGAAGAAGTTTTAAAATTCTGTGATCTTCATTCCGAGGCATTAAAAGGAAATTTGATGAGTAAATTCTCAAAAGAAATTCCCGAAGGTCATCCGGTTGATGTTTTCATTAACGAAAATCGTGAAGTTGAAAAAGTAATTGAAAATATCCGCAGACTTTATCCAACCGAAAATTATAACGGAACACCGGCTGAAACATTAAACGAAATCAACACACAGTTTAACTTATTGATGGATATTGAGAAACATTATGTTCGAAAAGAAAATCTTGTCTTTCCGTTTTTAGAAAAACATAATATAACCGGACCACCGATGGTTATGTGGGGCAAACATGATGAAACAAGAGCTTTGTTAAAATCGACTTTTTCTGTTTTCGAAGAAAAAGATAACATTGACTTAGAAGCATTGAACGGTTTCAAAGAATTCATGTTTGAACCGGCACTTAAATCAATCGAAGAAATGATTTACAAAGAAGAAAACATTCTCTTCCCGATGTGCATCGATACATTCACCGATATAGAATGGGATGAAATAGATCAGCAAAGTGATGAAATAGGATTCTGTATTTTCTATCCCGAAAAAAGATGGGAACCTGAATTTGATACAAGAGTAGATCGATTCGAAAAAGAAGAATCCAAGTTCAAACTTTCGACCGGAAGTTTATCTACCGAAGAGTTGGAAGGAATTTTCAACTCCGTTCCGATTGATTTAACATTTGTCGATAAAGATGATAAAGTTCGGTACTTCTCTCACGGGGCAGACAGAATATTTCAGAGAAGCAAAGCAATACTCGGGAGAGAAGTTCAATATTGTCATCCGCCGTCAAGTGTGCATATAGTTAATCAAATTTTGGATGACTTCAAATCCGGCAAACAAGATGCCGCAAAGTTCTGGATAAACTTTCACGGTAAATATGTACACATTTCCTATTACGCAGTTCGAGATAAAGAAGGGAATTATTTAGGTACGGTTGAGTTAACTCAAGACATTGCCGAATTCAGAGAATTAGAAGGTGAAAGGAGAATTTTGCAGTATGACAATTAAAGACGACATAAAATTAGATATAACACCTAAAACAATAATCGGTGATTTACTAAAAAATTATCCGCATCTTGAAGATAAATTAATTGAGATCGCACCGGTTTTTAAGAAATTGAAAAATCCGGTTTTGCGAAGAACGGTTATAAAAGTAACAACATTAAAACAAGCGGCTGTTGTCGGCGGTGTTTCTTTATCTTTATTAATAAACGAACTTCGAAAAGCTGCCGGTTTGGATGATTCCGAAATTGAAGAAGATATTTTTGAAAGCATCAAGCCAAAACCTGTTTGGGTTGAAGAAAATATAATTGTAAAAGAATACGATGCGCGTGAAGATTTAGAAAACGGTAATCATCCCGCTGCGAAAGTCACAAAAGATATTCTCGAGTTAAAGGAGAATGAAAATTATTTGTTAATCACGCCTTTCGTTCCGGCACCGTTAATAAAAATCATGGAAGATAAAGGATTCGAAACCTTCACCGAAAAGGTTGAAGAAGAATTGGTCAAAACGTTTGTGCATTTGCGGTAAAAAAATCTTAAGCCGCTAATGCGCGAATAAAGACATACCTTATTCAAGATTTCATTAGCGAATTCGCGGCTAAAAAAGGGGACTCGTCTTATGCGCTATGTTTTTATTCGTTCAATTCAATAAAGGGAGGTTATTTTGGGTGATCTAATTTATAAAGAGGAAAGTTACCAGATAATCGGCAAGTGTTTTGAAGTTCACAATAATCTTGGTCCGGGATTTTTAGAAATTGTATATAAAGATGCTCTCGAACAAGAATTTAATACTGCAAACATTCCTTACGAGAGAGAAAAAGAATACATTGTGAATTACAAAGGAAAATTATTACCCCATAAATTTTACGCTGACTTTGTTGTTTTTGATAAAATCATTCTTGAAGTAAAAGCCGTCTCCAGTATTCCTGACGAATTTATTGCGCTTGCGATCAACTATCTAAAAGTATCGAATAACAAATTAGCATTACTTGTAAACTTCGGCGAACTAAAACTCAACTATAAAAGAATAGTACTTGACGAAAAAAGAAAAGAATGGGAATGAAAAGCGAAAAACGTAAGCCGCTAATGCGTGAATAAATTAGCGAATTCGCGGCTAAAAAAGGGGACTCGTTTTAGGAATGCACTGCTTTTATTCGCCCAATTCAAAAGCAAAAGCGTAAGCCGCTAATGCGCGAATGAATTAGTGCTTTATTTTAGAATGTAACAACTTTATCAGATGCTAAAGTTAAATCAGTAAGTTCTTTCATTGTGCTGTGTTCAACGCCGTCAATTAATTTTATTTCGTGCAGACCTCTTGCTTCCAAACAAGAACCGCAAGCTCTTACTTTTGCACCTTTCATTACAACTGATTTCATCATTCGTTCAATATTATAATAATCTGAAGGTGTTTTCTGATTTGGTATGGCGCAGCCAACCGCATCCGCCATTAAAAAAATTGAAACTTCTGTTTCGGGACTTTCTTTCTGAATATTCATTGCCAAACGTAATGCGTTGTAGGCTTTTTCTGTTCTATAGGGTGCATCGTTAATAATTATTAGTATTTTCATTTTTACACCATTTTTGGGGGTTGCTAGTAATTAACTTTTTAAATTACCGTAAAACTAAGATAAGAGTAAATATAAAATTAGTCAGCTAAATCTAACAATCGATTTTTCGAAAGCAAATAGTTACGCAATGCTGTTCGACTTATTCAACAATTCAAACTCTTCTTCTCCGAACAATTTCATCGCCTGCGAAAAGAGAATATTTTCTTCGCGGAAGATGTGAAGTTTCATCGTTTCAATAATTGCAATCCCCTGATCGAACGCGGCTTGGAATGTAATTTCTTTAGAGAGTTGATCGGGTAAGCGCGAGCCCAATCCTAAAAAGTTAAAAACTATTGCCACCGCTTGCGCAACTTTTATATGTTCGTCTTCAATTATATTTATACCCGTTAAAGAAGAATCTTTTGAATTATGTTCTCCTATTTCAATCAGCTTTTGTTGAAGTATTGGAAATAATTCTTTCTCTTCTTTATGATTATGAACCGGAACCTTTTCATCAATAAAAGCAAAAAAGTTTTTGAACTTTTCGTCAATCTCTTTATCGAACACCCAATTACTTTTTCGCCAATTAATTAATCCTTCTTCAAAACCGTTCAGCACATTTGTGAAAGCTGCGTGTTCATCTACAAGTTTTTTTAGATACGGATGAAGTTCCTTGTATGGAACAGGTTCAATATTTTGCGGATCGTAAGCATCCGGCGGATCGAAAGGCGATAGTTCTTCGCCGGAATCTTTTTCTACAAATCTTTTTAACTGATCGTCTGTCTTATTCATAACATATCCTTTCTATGGATTTTTAATCTCCGCATTTTTACGAGTATAATACCACCAATTTAAAAACAAGCAGCCAATATAATAGAGAGCGAATCCATACATTGCGTATTCCGGTGTACCGTTTTCTATTTGTTGACCGAAAACTTTCGGGATAATAAAAGCTCCGTAGGCAGCTATTGCCGAAGTCCACCCCAATACTGGTCCCGCTTGTTCTTTGCTAAAAATATTCGGAATACTTCTGAAAGTTGAGCCATTGCCTATACCGGTTGTGAGAAACAAAATCATAAACCCGGTAAAGAACGGTATCCAATAATCTTCGGGTGTTGGACTTGCTTTAGCTTGAATGATAAAGTAAGCTACAAATAACGCGGCAATAATTTGCACAACAGTAATATAACCGGTTACCTTAGCACCGCTGTTTAGTTTATCGGATAACCAACCGCCCACCGGACGAATTAACGCACCGAGCATCGGACCGATAAAAACCCAAAATAAAAAATCGGGTGCGTTTGGATTTATATAAGATGGATCAGCTTCGTTCGAATACACGAAAATATCTTGAGACAATTTCGGAAATGCTGCCGAAAATCCGATGAACGAGCCAAACGTCATCGTGTAAATTACAGTCATTATCCAATTATGTTTATTATTAAAAATTGCGAACTGCTTGTTGAGATTTGATCGTGTCTCACTTGGCGTAGTGTATTTCATCAACGCAAGTGTAACTATAATTACAAGAGGTAAAACAATCCACATATTAAGGTCAACACCGACTAACAGAATTGCACCAATTGTAGTGGCAATAAATCCGAGTAAAACGAGATATAAAGATTTTGCTATTCCTTGTAAAGTACTTGGTAATATGGGAGTTCCGGTTATTACATTGTTCATCCCGAAGTAAGCTGCAATCGCGGAAATAGTTAAGAACGGAACCCAAATCCAGCCTGCATTTTGAATTCCCGCAAGTCCCTCATTCGAAACTATTTCACCGGCATAATTAACAGCGCCAAAAAGAAAAATCCCCGTAACCCACGGGATTACAATCTGCATAACTCCAACTCCAAGATTGCCTATTCCGGCATTCAACCCGAGCGAAGTTCCCTGAACTTTTTTAGGGAAGAAGTAACTTATGTTGCTCATTGAAGAAGCAAAGTTTCCGCCTCCTATACCGGAGAAAGCGGCAAATACTGCAAAAGTTAGATATGGTGTATTGACATCCTGCAAAGCAATCGCCGTTCCGATAACAGGGATTAACAAAAGCGTAGTCGTAATAAAAATTACGTTTCTCCCGCCGCCGAGCGATATTAAAAACGAATTAGGAATGCGGAGCGTTGCGCCCGAAAGTCCTGCAATTGCAGGCAGCGTATAATAAAGCGTGTTAATTTCTTTTAATTTTTCTGTTATTTCGTTCGGATTCATACTTTCGGTAATCATCCCGAAATTATAACCGTACTCTTTCATCTTTGCCGCAATTATACTCCACATCATCCAAACAGCAAAAGCGAGCAGCAGTGCGGGAATTGATATCGCAAGATTTCTGTATGCAATTTTTTTCCCTTCGGAATTCCAGAACTGCTCGTCCTCAACTCGCCAGTCGTTAATATTAATCGGAATCAATCTTTTCACCTTTAGTTTTTCGTTTGATAATGCTGCTTGGGACGCATATCAATATGTTCTAATACTTCCTGAGTCTTCTTCCATTAATTTTTTCTATATATAATTAAGTACTTATCATATACTATTAATTCACGCTTACAGCTTCTTCTTGCACAACATATTCATGCGAATCCATTTCTTCGGAAAATGAATCTTTGGGTTCTTTTAAGAAAATCAAACAATATAAAAAGCTAAGCGCTGCGCCGCCTGCAATTATAAAGAAAAATGTTTTAGCATCAACCATAGAATAGATTACTAAATAAAC
>CAYLVF010000134.1:0-1601 GCA_964387045.1 uncultured Melioribacter sp.
CATAATAAACTAATTTAGATCGATCTTTAAAATGCTCAGCCATATTTCGCCAAACCGGGATCAATATATTTCCGATATTCGGATCGGTCGAAACAAACGGATCGAAAGTGTGGTTATCTAAAATCAAATTAAGTTCAAGTTCTTCTGCCCAGTCAACTGCTTCATCTAAAAAGCGAGTAAATAGAGAATGAAGTTCGTAATTCGGTGCACCATTTGTCATGTTATGCAGATTAATAGGTAATCGAATTACGTCGACACCAAGGCTTTTAATTTTCTCAAAATCGTCTTTGGTATACTTTGTAAAATGGATTTGATTCGGGGTAGATACTTGAAACCAACCCGTTAAGTTAATGCCTTTCGTGAATGGAATATCTTGTGCACTAATTTTGAGCGAAAATAAAATCAAAAGCAACAGTACAATTTTCGTTTTCATTTTCAACCGTAAAATCAATTTTTTATCAAATCGAATATAGGTCTGTTCATCCTTACTAAGTAATCTCGAATTTTTCTTCCGGATTCGGAAAGTTCATCCTCGCTCCATCCACTGATGGAAGAGGTGCTTGAAAGCAAAGCTGCAGATGTTTCATTCTTATTCATAACAGACCAATTACACCAGCTAAGGTCATTTGCTTCCATAAAGTCTACCCATTCGTTGAGACTTTGGATGTCGATAATTCCGTTTCCGGTTGCTTCGCTCATTCCCCACTCGGTAATAAATAAAGGAATTCCGGAGTTTATTGCTTGAATGGCTTTATCTCGCAACTCGTGTTTATGTGTACTTGAATAAAAATGAAACGAGTAAGCTATGTTAATATCGTTTATTTTATTACCGATTATATCTTCTACGTCTTGCGACCAATTTGGTGTACCGACAACAATAATGTTATCCGGATCATTTGCACGTATAGTTTTTATGATTTCTTCGGAGTAAGGTTTTAAAATGTTATTCCAAGAAACATTCAGCGGTTCATTATAAATTTCGTAAATGATGTTCGGATAGTTTCCATAGTTCGATGATATCCGGTCAAAGAACAATTTTGCTTCCTCCAAATGATCTTCGGCATGGTGATCATGCCAATCAACAATTACATAGATACCCAATTCGATACAAGCATCTATTACGGTCTTTACTTTTTGATATTCAACTTCGGGATTTTCTAAATACCCGCCGCTTTCAACACCCATTGCGGCTCTAACAACAGTGCACTTCCAATCATCACGCAGCCATTGAATTGTTTCTCCATTATAGAATTGACCGCCCCATTGACTCCAGAATAAGCTCATTCCCCTCAGCACGACAATGTCTCCATTTTGATCGACTATATTTTTATCAATTACTCTAAGATTACCGAAGTGTTCCACAATTGTTTTTTCTTTTGGTAAAGGCTGCACAGGATTTTCATCTGATTTATCGCAACCGTTCAATACAATCACACTAATCAACAATAATAATAGAATATTTTTTTTCATCACTTATCTAAAAAGATTTGATATAAATAAAAAAGGGATCAAGAAAACAAAATTCCTTAATCCCCGTAAAAAACTTTGGAAAAGCATTAATTACCTTTTATTCTGTTTTCTTATAAACCCTTACATAATCT
>CAYLVF010000134.1:1611-5799 GCA_964387045.1 uncultured Melioribacter sp.
GCCAAGTTTTAGAATCTCCCTTTTTATCGTTGGCGAATGAAAAGTATTTTACGTTATCAACAAGAAAGTCGATTTTATCTTCAGACCACTCGATTGAATAAACATGAAAGTTTTCGTTTGCATCCGGCACAAGCGTTTGACCCGATTTCTGAGTACCTATTCTATGATTGTATGCTTCTGTATGAATAGAACCATGGACCTCCGGTCCAGAATTTATGTGTTCCATAATATCAATTTCACCGCTATTAGGCCATCCGCCGTATTCCCAATCTGTGGGTAGCATCCAAATTGCAGGCCACATACCTTGTCCGAATGGAATCTTAGCACTAACATCAATTCTAACATTAATCCAATCGCCTTTATTCATTGTTCGCATTCTTGCCGAAGTATAATAACGCGTTCCTTCATCTCCGGTATATTCTTCTTGCTGAGCAACTATATGTAAGTAATCATCTTTTACAAAAGAATTTTCCGGTCTATCGGTATAATATTGTAACTCATTATTACCGCCGCCCCAGGCATTAACTTCATGACTCCATTTACTTAAATCGATATTTGTACCGTTGAATTCATCATTCCATATAAGTGTATACCCGGGTATATCGATATCATTATTATTTGGTTCGGACGGATTTGAATCATCTTTCGAACAACCGAAAGAAGTCATAACAATTATCAAAAAAACATAGAAAGAACTTTTTAATTTCATATTTATCTCACCAAAATATTGTATAAAGTAATGCAAGAATAATAACGACCAAGTACGCGCCAATATTAAATGCTCTTTCCGTAACAAACATTTGTGAAGTTAGTGTAATACCTTTAGAATCATCATCAACTTTAGAGGTGGTTAAACTTATCATTGCAGTAATTACTATGCTTATAATAAACGTATACAACATTTGATCAAGAAAAGGAAGCTGTACAAAACTAAGTTTTAAGAAAAGAGCAACCGGGATTGAAAGTATGGCACCCCAAATTGCTCCGCGAGTTGTTGTTTTTTTCCAGAATAAACCAAGCATAGCAACAGCTAAAATTCCGGGACTAACCAACCCTGTATATTCTTGATTATATTGAAAAGCCTGTGGAACACTTTTCAGCAATGGTGCAACCAGACATGCAATTATTAGAGCGACAGCAGCACTAATTCTACCAACCCTAACAAGTCTTTTTTCCGATTTATCTTTTCCGATGTATGGTCTATAAATATCCATAGTAAAAATTGTTGAAGTGGAATTCAGCATTGATGCAAGCGATGAAACAATAGCAGCAGTGAGAGCTGCTACAACAACTCCTTTTAAACCTACCGGAACAAAATGAGAAATTAACCAAGGATATGCTTTATCGTAATTAATTCCGCCGTTAGCTTTATCAAAAGACTCCCTTACACCATCAATAACCGCAGTACCTTCCGGTTGTGCATAAAGCACGTAAGCAATAATTCCCGGGATAACAACTATTAACGGGATAATTAATTTTAAGAAGGCTGCAAAGACAATTCCCTTCTGGGCTTCGCGTAATGATTTAGCTGCTAGAGTTCTTTGAATAATGTATTGATTGAATCCCCAATAGTATAGGTTGGCGATCCACATTCCTCCGATTAACACAGCAATACCCGGTAAGTTATCAAACTCGGGATGCCCCTTTTCAAGTATCATCTGAAATTTATCGCCGGCAGTATTATATAAATGGGATAAGCCTGCAAATACACCCCCTTCGGGAGTAACATAATCAAGTGCGATTACTGTTGCAATAATACCCCCTAAAACCAAAAGTATAACTTGAATAACATCTGTCCATGCAACAGCAGACAATCCTCCGTATAAAGAATACGCTGCAGCAATAGAAGCAAGCAGAATAATGAAAACAATAATCATAGAGCCATCTCCGACTCCCATTATAGTATCAAGTGCTTTTGCTCCAAGAAAAAGAACCGTAGTAAGATTGACGAAGATGAATAAGAACATCCAGAAAATGGCAAGAATTGTTTTGAGTGTTGTATTATAACGTTGTTCAATGTACTCCGGTATAGTATAAATTTTCTTTTCAATAAAGATTGGAAGAAAATACTTACCGACAATTATAAGTGTAATTGCTGCCATCCATTCGTATGAAGCTATAGCGAGACCAACTGCGAATCCGGAACCGGACATTCCGATAATCTGCTCGGCAGAAATATTGGCTGCAATTAACGAAGCTCCAATTGCCCACCATGTTAATGATTTACCGGCTAGAAAATAATCTTGAGAATCTTTTTGATGTCCCTTTTTGTTTCGGGAAACGTAAAGACCTAAGCTTACAATTCCTATTATGTAAGCTATGAAAACAATATAATCTACATTAGCGAAGTTCATGACACCAACCTATAAAGATGAATTATTAATTTAGTGTAAAAGATTTTATTAAGCTGCCAACTCTAACCTTGAACTCACCGGGTTCAACAACTTTCTTGTTTTCCCTATTATGAAAAGCTAAATGTTCAGGCGTAACTTTGAAATTTACTACTTTTAATTCACCCGGTTCAAGATAAATTTTCTCGAATCCCTTAAGTTGCTGATCCGGTCTAGACACACTTCCATAAAGGTCTGTTATATATAATTCAACTGTTTCTTTACCACCAACTTTACCCGTATTTTGTACAGTTACGGCAACATCAATTTCATCATCTATACCGGCTTGTTCTATAACACTTAAATCGGAATACGCAAAAGTTGTATAGCTTAGACCATATCCGAACGTCCATTGCGGGTCATAATCATTTACATCATATTTTTCTAATGGTTTATAATCATATGTTGTAAAACCGGCAGGAGTTTTTGGATAAGAAAACGGAAGTCTACCGGAAGGATTTACATCACCAAAGATTATATCGGCTGTTGCATCTGCCCCTTCCATACCGGGGAGGTATCCCAGAACTACGGCGTCAACTTTATCAACTATCCTATTTATTACTCGAGGTCTCCCTTCAAATAAAATTAAGACTATCGGTTTGCCTGTTTTGGCTAATTCTGTTACTAACTTTAATTGTGCCTCATCAAGAGTCAAGTCGTTAATGTTACCGGGTGATTCGCAGTAAGGATCTTCACCTAAACTTGCAAAAATAACATCGCAGTTTTCCGCAGCTTTAACCGCTTTGTCAATATTTACTTCTTCGTTGATTGTAGTCCCCTCAACATAAACAACATTTTCAATACCAACTTTGTTGATAACAGATTCAAGAAGAGTATTTTTTTCAACCGGATAAAGCTCTTCGATATTTCCCTGCCACGTAATTGTCCATCCCCCGTTTAAGACCATCATTTTATTTGCAGTCGGTCCCGTAACTAAAATCTTTTTCTCTTTGGAAAGAGGGAGTATTGAATTGTTGTTTTTTAATAAAGTAACTGCTTCTTGTGCTGCAGTTAAATTAACTTTTTTAAATTCTTCGGAAGCGAATCCTTTTATTAAATCATTATTGGGGTAAGGATTAGTAAATAATCCAAGTTTATATTTTACTTCCAATATTCTTTTGACTGCGTCATCAATTCGAGATATCGGAACTTGACCTTCGTTAACTAATTCCAAAAGAAGTGTAGCAAAACTATAATCGTATGGAACCATACTCATATCAAGTCCTGCCATAACAGCCATCCTTACTGCTTCTTTAGGAGTTTCTGCAACTCTGTCGCGGGTATGAAGTCTCTTTATATCTTCCCAATCAGAAACTATAAATCCTTTGAAATCGAGTTCACCTTTAAGAATTTCCGTTAATAAATAATGATCGGAATGAGAGGGAATACCGTTATTCTCTCCCGAATTTACCATTACGGTTAAAGCGCCTGCTTTAACTCCGGCAGCGTAAGGGGGAAGTATAAAATCCCGCAAATATCCTTCAGGTATAAATGCAGGTGTTCTATCACGTCCATTTTTTGGCACGCTGTCACCTAAATAATGTTTCACACAAGCAGCCGCTTTTGTTGGAGCGGAAACATCATCGCCTTGAATCCCATTTACATATTCAATCGCAAGCTCTGATGCAAGGTATGGATCTTCACCGAAGGTTTCCCAGAACCTTGGCCAGTAAGGCTCACGTCCCAATCCAAGTACAGGATTAAAATTCCATGGAATACCCGAAGCTCTAATTTCATAAGAAGTTATTGCAGCCGATTCTTTCACAAGTTCTCGATTGCGAGTAGCAGCCATCGCAAA
>CAYLVF010000134.1:5809-6919 GCA_964387045.1 uncultured Melioribacter sp.
TGCACCTAATGTATAATTTGCACCATGTATTGCATCAATGCCGTAAAGAATCGGAATACCTAGAATAGTCTCTTTTGTTGCAACATCTTGAATTGTTGTAATAATATCATGCCAGGCTTCAACTGTATTTGCAGCACCGCCTGTGTTGATAATTGAACCGACTTTATATTTAACAATTGCTTCATGCAATTTGCCGGAATCAAGTGTTAGTGGCTTTTTAGGATCCCGGTTATCACCTTCTTTAGTTACAACCTCTAATGTAATTTGAGTCATCTGCCCGACTTTTTCTTCCAATGTCATTTTCAACATCAAATCATTTACGAACTTATTCATTTCATCCGAATCTTTGCTTTGGGATGCCCCTGTAAACATTACGACAGATAGGCTAACAATTAAAATTAGGATTAGCTTAGAATATTTTTTCATCTTAACCTCAATAAGAGTTACTCAATAATTATTTCAGGAAAACCATTTTATTTACAATTGACGATTGATTATTCGCAATGAGTTTATAGAAATAAACACCCGCCGATAATTTTTCGCCTAAATATGTTATTCGATATTCCCCGGGTTCTTTAATATCGTTTATTAATGAATCTACTTCTTTTCCGAGTACATCATAAATTTTTAGTGTAACAAAAGATTTTTCACTAATTGAAAATTCGATCGTTGTTGAAGGATTAAAAGGGTTGGGATAATTTTGATTTAGACGAAAGTTGTTTTGTAACTTTTGGTCAGGCAGTACATTTGTCGTCAACTGTTCAATTTCAATACCGTTCAGCAATGCATAATTAATTTCGTTGGTGAAGTAAATATCTATTCTATCATCATCTATAAAAATTTCCGTTTCAATTTCATATGCTGTATTCGATCCGGCTAAACTAAATAAATCAAGATCCCCGGCAATCTTTTGATTTTCGATTGTTACATCGAATACTCTTTGATTAGCCGATGTAAAGTAATTTTCTGCAAACTGAAGTTTTACATTATAAATCCCTCTCGGAACGTCAATGCGATAAGTAACAAGCCGATATCTTTCCGAGCGAAATATTTCAGGAATATCCGTATTTGATACAGGAAGATTCGGGGGATAAAGAGTCGGTGAACCAT
>CAYLVF010000135.1:0-456 GCA_964387045.1 uncultured Melioribacter sp.
GGGGTATCTAGATACGAAATAATTTCAAATAGAATTTTCTCTCTAGTTGTTAATGCGCTGCTCAAGCTCTCAATTTTTTCATACTTACCGATAAAATCTTTCGTATCAACAGGATAATCATCAAAAGGCAGCTCATCGAATTCATTAAGTTCTTCGGGAATGTTATTGAAGTCAGTTGTATCTGCTACCTGGTTATCTTTGGATGTGAATCTTACAGATGGAGGTGGTTCTTGTTCTTTTTCCTTTGGTTTATTATAACGTTCAGACTGAGACGTTGGAGAACACGATAAAAAAAATGGGATCAAAAAAACCAATAACATTGGTCGGAAATGTTTTATAAGCATCAGAATTAACCTAGATATGATCTTAGATTTTTACTCCTTGAAGCGTGTCTTAATCTTCTAATAGCTTTTTCTTTAATTTGCCGAACTCTTTCTCTAGTAAGATTGAATTTTT
>CAYLVF010000135.1:466-6916 GCA_964387045.1 uncultured Melioribacter sp.
TATCTCTTCTATTGTCATGATATGTTCGGTTCCGAGACAAAAATATAGTTTAATAAATTCAGCTTCACGTTCCGATCTTGTTGAATGTGCACGTTTTACTTCATTTTTTAACGACTCTGACATAAGCGAATAATCTGGAGATGGTTCTTCATCATTTTCTAAGACATCGATTAATCGATTCTCTTCACCTTGAGAAAACGGGGCATCCATCGAAACATGTCTTCCTGAAAGCTTTAACGTATCGGAAATTTCTGTAATATCCATTTCTAATTCTTTTGCTAACTCTGTTGCACTTGGTTCACGTTCAAATTCTTGCTCTAAGTTGCTGTAAGCTTTACCAATTTTATTCAAAGCACCGACACGGTTAAGAGGAAGTCTTACTATTCTGCTTTGTTCGGCAAGAGCTTGCAAAATTGATTGCCTAATCCACCAAACTGCATAAGAAATAAATTTAAATCCACGGGTTTCATCAAATCGTTTTGCTGCTTTTATTAAACCGAGATTCCCTTCGTTTATTAGATCACCAAGCGTAAGTCCTTGATTTTGATACTGCTTTGCAACACTTACAACAAAACGCAGATTAGCCTTAACCAATTTTTCCAAAGCTTTTTGATCACCCTTTTTAATTTTTTTTGCAAGTTCAATTTCTTCATCGGCAGATAATAAATCTACTTTACCAATTTCTTGCAAATATTTATCTAATGATTGGCTTTCTCTATTAGTAAAGTGTTTCGTGATCTTCAATTGGGGATCTCCTAATTGATTTCTGAGTTTATTGAATCAACAATGCCAACAATGGATGCATCAACAGGCGCCATATCAACATCAAGTGGAATCACGGCTTCGCTTGCGGTTATATAAAAAACAATTTCACCAGGTCCGGCACCTATTGTATCTAATGCTATAATTGGTCTTCCAATATTTTCTTCTTTGGAATTAATCGGTTGTACAAACTGCATTTTATAATTCTTAACCGAATCATATTTCCGAGTTGCCCAAATTGTTCCTATTACTCTGCCAAGTATCATCAATTTTTAATGGTTTCTTTGAGATTATCTTTGACGCTAATATCAAGTTTATCAACAATAGCCATTATTACGGCATCGACGGGTTTGTTTTTTGTGAAGTTCGTTTGTCTTGCAGAACTTCCCTGCGCCGCAAGAACAATTTCACCTACACCGGCACCAACCGAATCGACTGCAACAACAAAATTTTTAAGCGGTTTATAATCAAGATCCAATTCCCGAACTATTAAAAATTTAGCACCCACTAAATTTTCATCTTTCCTGGTTGACCAAACTGTACCGATAACTTTACCTAGTAACACGTAAATACCTCACAAATTTTCTGGGTTAATAATTTCGAGTTCTGTTAAAGAATATCTTTTATCATCAAGGGTAACAATCGGGAGTTTATTGATTTTTGCCGTTGCACAAAACAAGGCATCCCGAACAGAATCAACTTTACCGATAAATTCATCAACCGACAAACTGTAACGAGAATGAAAACCGAGCACTTTAACCGAACGCATTAACGCATCAATTAATTTTTTCTCTTCTTTATTTCTAGAAGCAAAATTTAACTCAGCGGAATTTATAACAGTTGTAAAACAAATTCCACACTCCATTACTTTTTCCAGTAATGATTTACTTTCAGCTTTATGCAGTAAATGAGAAATAAAAACATCGGTATCAATCATATATTCTTTTTTCTTTTCACTCATAGCTTAATTCTATTAATGAAATCAGAGTTTTTCAATTTTCCTTTCGATATAAGAAACTCAAGCACAACAGCGTCAGGAAGCGACTGCATTTCTTTTATCTTAATAAAAGAGTTAAGATCTATTTTATTACTAACTATCAAATCATTATCTGCACTATAAATTTCTGCAATAACAAATTGGACGTCATCCTCAAGCAACTTATCTACTTTTTCTGGGAGAAGATTAATGTTCCCTTCTCGATTAGTGTATCCTTTAAAATCTTGTAGTGAATAAATCTTTGAGTTACTCATTCAGAAAACTTTTACCTTCCAAATTATTATTTATCCTGAAAAAGTGTGCAACAGTCTGAGCAGCATCGGAAAAAGATTCACGTATTCCTAAATTTCGTCCCGCTTTATTTTTCCGATAGAAAAGCACAGGTACATATTCACGACTATGATCGGTACTTTTTGTTGTCGGGTCATTGCCGTGATCGGCAGTTATTATCATTGCATCGGTTTCATCAAGCTTTGAAAGAAAGGCAGGCAGCCAGTCATCAAATTCTTTTAGCGCATTGGAAAACCCCACCGGATCATTCCGGTGACCAAAGTAAACATCAAAGTCAACTAAATTTATAAACACAAAACTATTCTTAACAGCACTGGAATAGTGAATAAGTTTTGACATACCTTCGGCATTACTTTTTGTTTTTTCATTTACATCAATTCCGTTGTAATTGAAAAGATCATTTATCTTCCCGATCGCAACGGTTTGTATCCCATTTTTTTGAAGAACGTTAAGAATGGTATCTGTTGGCGGGTCGAGTGAAAAATCTTTTCTGTTTGTGGTACGATTATAATTACCAGTTTCACCGATAAAAGGTCTGGCAATTACTCTTCCAACCGAATGCTCATCAACTAAAACTTGATCGCGGGCTATTTGACATATTTCATACAATTGATCAAGCGGTATTACTTCTTCATGAGTAGCTATTTGAAAAACTGAATCAGCTGAAGTATAAACAATCGGGTAACCGGTTTTAATATGTTCATCTCCTAGTTCGTCAATAATAGCAGTTCCTGATGCCGGTTTATTGCCTAAGACTCCTTTTAGATTTGCTGCTTGCTTAAAATGTTCAATTATTTCATCAGGAAAACCATTCGGATAATAAGGGAAATCAAAATTGAGTTTAAGTCCTGCAATTTCCCAATGACCTGTCGTGGAATCTTTTCCTTTTGATACTTCTCTCATTTTTCCGTAAGATGCAAGCGGAAGTTTGGAAGGTGGGAACCCAAGTATTTCAGATATGTTTCCTAGACCAAGCGAATTAAGATTCGGAAGATTTAATCCACCAACTGATTTAGCGATATTAGCAAGTGTATTACTTCCTTGATCACCGTAATTATTGGCATCCGGCAATTCGCCAATACCAACACCGTCAAGAATTATAATAAAGAAATTATTCAAAATTAATTTATGCTCTTAACAGAATTTCCCCCTTTTTCGAGGGCTTTATTCAGCGCCAGTTCAGCATCACTTAATACAAGGTCTACATCTGTTTTATGTGATGCAGAGGCAACGCCGATAGATACGGTAAAAGTTGTTTGCTTCGTTACTACTGCAATCGGTTTACGTGCAATTTTAATGCGTAATTTTTCAGACCATAAGAAAACATCTTTGGTTGACGCATTAAAAAAGTAAACAGAGAAAACGCGTTCATCCAATCGTCCGAATAAATTTAACGGGGTAATTTCCTCTCTAATTGTGTTAGCAATTGACTTTAACACTTTTGGGAAAGGATTTCCTTCAAACAAAGATTCTTCTTCAATAAAATCATCTATTTTAATTAGTGCGATAGCACCCTCGGCACTTAACTCATTTGCTTTGAACAAATCACTTCTTAGTTGAGAAATAAATGCATTACTGTTTAAAGCTCGTGTTTCGATATCAACCGATAGAAGAGACTTTAATATTTTTTGAGAAGAAAATGAATGTACCATAAAAGAAAATATTTTTGTTGATTGTTTCATAAACTGAACATCTTCGGTTGTGTAGATATTTTTCTTCAAAGTTTCAAAACATAACACACCGTAATTCTGCTCATCGTATACCAGCGGAATAGCAAGAAACGAACCGTCAAAACTAATATCTTCGCTTTTAGTAAACCTGAAATATTCACCCGTTGACGTATCGTCAATCTTAATTGGCATACCGCTTAAAATGGCTTTACCAACTATAGTTCCGCCTAATTCAATTTCAAGATTCTCGCCTATATATTTTAGTGTTGTTCTATTAATAATTTTTGATGTACGAAACTTTTGATCTGATGGATCAAAGTAGACAAAGGTAAATGCATTCCATGGAAGAAGTTCCGCAACAGCCGATTCCAGCATATCAAATAGTTCTTTTTCATTACTAAATCTTCTATCTATATTAAGAACACCTAATAATGATTTTAATCTTTGTTCTGCTTGGGATTCGGAAAATTTTTCTTCGAACAATGAAATTATAATTGAGAGCACTCTTACAAATCTACCAAGAGAATAGATCGTTTCGATTCCGAATGCATCATTCATTTTGGAATCTAAAGCAAGAACGCCTGCGAGTGATTTACCATAGAATAACGGAACCCCGACAAAACTTTTAATTCCTTGCTTCGAGTTATAATATCGAATAACATCTTTTTCCGCAGTGGACGAAATATCGGTTAACAATTCCGGTTCTTCTCGTTTAACAATCTTACTTAAAATATCATCTTCGATATCGAATTTTTGTTCAGTTATAAATTCGCCGGAACTCGATACAAATTTTTCGAGAGTCAACCTCTCTTTACTTTTATTATACCAAAAGAAAATGGAAGTGTGAGCCATGAATGCTTCTTTGACAACATTCAGAATCTTTTCAAGTACAAAAGCAAATTGTTCATCATGAGAAACATTCTCAGGAAGTTCTTCTGTTGCAATCAGTTCGAAGTTTTGTTTTAGGTCATGCGGTTTGAAAAAATCTCTACCCTTTGTATCGTGGTGACTCGGGACATAGTTTTCGCTAGTTATGACTTCAATTTTTTTTGTGGGGGAAACAATTTTAAAATCTTCACCATCATTAACTTCATAACCAGTCTTGGTTTTCGCTGATTGTGACGGTTGTTCGATTTGATCATCAAGTGAATCTTCAAGATTTTTATCGAATGAATCTTCTCTTACCGAGTCTCTTAAAAAAATTATAAAACCAACATACAACACAAGAATTGCGGCGGTAATAATTTTTAAGACCAGGTCATTTACAAGGAAAAGAATTGCGATTAACACAGGAATAAGCGAAAATATTAAAATACGTTTTCTATTACGAATACTTATTCCCATAAAATTTTTTGTAATAAATGGTTGAAAAAAGGCGCTGTATTATAACAAAAGTTCCGCTAAATGTCATCAATAGAAGAGCTTACGAAGTCTATTTACAATCTCTTTTTTACCTGTTCCTTTAATTGCGGAATGAAGTAATAAATTATCGCCAAATGATGCTTCGGGAAAGTATTCAGTAATTTCACTTTTACGATTTGCTATTTCACCTTGCTTCAGTTTATCAACTTTGTTGAGAATAATCGTATAGGGAATATCAAGCGAACGTAAAAATTCATTTAACAGTAAGTCAAGTTCGGTAGGGTGATGACGTGCATCTATCAGATGGAAAACTGTAGTTATTAGACGCCCGGCTTTTAGATAGTCACCGATTAACTTTTGCCACAATTCTCTTTCGGTTCTTGAAACCTTTGCATAGCCGAAACCGGGCAGATCTACTACGTAGAATTTTTCATCAACAACGTAATAATTTATAGTTCTTGTTTTACCGGGCGATGAACTGGTTTTTGCAATACTTTTTCTGCTGAATATATTATTAATAAAAGAAGATTTGCCGACATTTGATCTTCCGGCTAAAACAATTTCAGGCAAAATCAATTTTGGAAGTTGATTAACCTTAGCAACCGATTTTATGAATGAAATATTTTTCATGGATAAAAAAAAGAGTAACCGTTTGGTTACTCTTTCAATTTATTAATCACTTTAAGAATTATTATTTATCTTCTTTTTCTTCCGAAGAGTTTTCACCGGTTTCGTCATCGGATTTTTCTTCAACGGTTTCCGAAGCTGTTTTTTTTGCTTTTACTTCTTTTTTAGCTCCTTCGGATTTCTTTTTTGAAGTTGTTTTACTCTTGGCAGTTTTCTTTTCAGCTTTCTCTTTCTTTTCTTCAATTACTTCAGCATCATCGGCTTCTTCTTTCTTGGGTGCTTTTTTAGATTTCTTCGCTTTAGTTTCTTCTGAAGTTTTTGATTCTTTAGTTTCTTTTTTCTTAGGAGCTGCAATTTCATTATAATCAACAAGTTCAATAATTGCTAACTCAGCCGCATCGCCATCTCTATGCCCCAGCTTTACAATTCTGGTATAGCCGCCCGGTCTATCACCAATCTTTTCAACTATATCCGAAAATAGCTCTTTTAAAACTTCTTTATCCTTGATGAATCTTGCAACAAGTCGTCTTGCACTTATATCATTTTTCTTTGCTTTAGTTATCAACGGTTCAACAAATTTCTTAGTTTCTTTAGCTTTAGCAAGAGTTGTTTTGATTTTTTTATATCTCAAAAGCTGAGTAGCTAAAGCATTTAGTGTTGCGTGCCTATGACTAGCTGTTCTTCCTAATTTTCTACCTTTAACTCTATGTCTCATTATTAAACCTTACGGGATTTATTAGT
>CAYLVF010000136.1:0-1575 GCA_964387045.1 uncultured Melioribacter sp.
AAGAGAGTATATCAACATCACGCACGAAGTTGAAAAAGCACTTCACAAAAGCGGAATTAAAGAAGGAATGATTCTTGTTTCCGCGATGCACATTACAGCCGGTGTATATGTAAACGATGCCGAAAGCGGATTAATTGCAGATATTGATGAATGGCTTGAAGGCTTGGCACCATTTAAAGAAAATTATCGTCATCATAGAACCGGCGAAGATAACGGCGATGCGCATCTTAAAAATCTGTTAGTCCATCATCAGGTTATTATCCCGGTTACCGATGGTAAACTCGACTTCGGACCTTGGCAGCAAGTCTATTATGCAGAGTTTGACGGTCGAAGAAGAAAACGTGCTATCATCAAAGTTATGGGCGAATAACCCAATGAGAAAAAAAATCTCTGCAATTATTATTGCCGGTAATGAAGAAAAAAATATTCGGGATTGTCTTGAAAGCGTTACTTGGTGCGATGAAATTATTTTAGTGGATTCGGAAAGCGAAGATAAAACGGTTGAGATTGCAAAGGAATTTACCGATAAAATATTCATCAAAAAGTGGGAAGGTTACGCAGCACAAAAAAAATACTCTCTTGATATGGCAAGCAATGAATGGGTGATAAGCATTGATGCTGATGAGCGCGTTTCAGAAGGTTTAAAAAAAGAAATTCAAGAATTGTTAAAATCTAATCCGAGTTTTGATGGCTATAATATTCCGCGTGAAAGTTACTTCTTGAACAAAGTTATCAAATCATGTTTTTGGTATCCGGATTATCAACTAAGACTCTTTAGGAAAAGCAAAACTGATGTAATTGATAGAAAAGTTCATGAAGGATTTAAGGTTAATGGTAAAATCGGCACATTAAATAATGATCTGATACATTATACACATCAAAATTTATCCGAGACATTTACTAAGATAAATAAGTATTCTACGCTTGAAGCCGAAGAAAGAGTAAATTTCAAAATTGTTAAACCGTATCAGATAATATTACATCCGGTTGCTGCATTTTTAAATCATTTTATTTCTCGTAAAGGTTATAAAGATGGGGTGTACGGAATGATGGTTTCTGCAATTCATGCTATGACAAATATGATGACGTACATGAAAATTTGGGAAATGCAGAATGTAAAGAAAATGGATAAGCGATGGGGCTAAAGCCCGTTCTTATTTGTTAAACTTTCTTCCGTCGGTTGAAACCGACGGCAATTTTCTCAGTATTGCCCCGACTTTTATGTCGGGGTTAAACAATTACAATTAATCCTGGCTTTAGCCACATTATAAATTTGCAATGAGTAAAAAGAACCAAGATTTTTTTGATAAAGTTTTTGAGATAACCGCAAAAATCCCAAAAGGAAAAGTCACGACTTACGGTGCGATTGCTGAAGCATGTGGACTAAAATCATCCGCTCGGACAGTTGGCTGGGCACTTAACTCTTCAAAACATTCCAACATTCCCGCACATAGAGTAGTAAACCGAATGGGAGCCCTCACCGGCAAAATGCATTTCGGTGATCCTCATTTAATGAAAGACTTACTAATTTCCGAAGGAATTGAATTTGACGAAAATGATCGTGTTAATATGAAA
>CAYLVF010000136.1:1585-4313 GCA_964387045.1 uncultured Melioribacter sp.
ATTTTTGGAAACCGAAGGCACATCTTAGATTAAAACAAAATAATTAACCTCCCATTATTGCCTTGTTAAAGAGATTCTGTCATCTTATCTTGTCATATAAAGTTAGAATTTCTATTTTAAAATAATCGGATAATACAATGAGATATTTACAAAAAGTAATTTATTTCTTAATTCCATTAATAGTATTATTCTGTTTTTCTACAGATGCACAAGTCAATAAGTCTTTTAAGAGCGGAATTCTGTTTTATTCAAATGGTAACGCAAAAGATAATGTAGCAGCTACTTCAAAACTTATTGACCAACTAATTTCAAACGGAAATACTCTTTCAAGCACTTGGCAGATTGATAGTCTTTATGCGTTAACTCCTGAAACTCCTCATTTTAAATCTGTTTTTACTTATGAAAATGACAAAGTTATTAGCAACGAAACTTTTATAATTTTTAATTCCTCATGGTTGAAATGGGATATCCAAATAAATGAGTATGATGAAAACGATAACAGAATTCTTTTTTTATTGAAGGACTGGTATAGTGATGAATGGCAAGATTATGCAAAAATTACTTTTGAATATAATAATGAAAACAACGAGATATATAGTTTATTGGAAATTTATCATTACCCAATATGGGTAAATAACAGCCGAACTTATAGTGATTATCAAGACATGAACTACAAAGAGACTTTACGTCAGAATTTTGAAAATGAATTATGGCAAAACGAAAGCTTAACAAAAGATTATTACGGTGCTGGTGATGCCCCTGAATATAGCATTTGGCAGACCTGGAACAATCATCAATGGGAAGATTACTTGCATATTGGACGAGAATTTAACGAGCTAAATAAGTTGACAAATATTTTTCTATATCTATGGCAAGATGGAAGTTTGGAACTCGTAGCGAGATTAAAGTATTTATATAATGAAAACAATCAAATTGAAAAGCAAAAGTATTATGAAAAAATAGATGATAATTGGGATTTAGTTTTCAGACAATCCTATTTATATGATGAGAATGACAATGCTGTAGAAATAGTAAATGAAGATTCAGTGTACGGTCAATGGCAACCGGTTAATGCACCGATCGTAATAAATTTCCCACATGGTTACAGTATTGCCTATGAATTTCATAAAGTGCGGCTATTTTATAGTGAGGAGATAAGTGATATTAAGGAAATTCCAGGAGTTGTCAAAGATTTTTTACTCTTCCAAAACTACCCAAACCCATTCAACCCAGCTACAACAATAAAACTCACAATCCCTAATGTAATGCGAAGTGGTACTTCGCATAAAAATACCAAGTTATTAGTGTATGACATACTCGGAAGAGAAATAAAAACCCTACTCAACAAACCAATGCAACCCGGCAGTTATGAAGTAGTATTCGACGGCAGCAATCTCACAAGCGGTGTTTACTTTTACGTATTAGAAACCGGTGGTAAGAGATTAAGTAAAAAAATGTTGTTGGTGAAATAATTAAACAATTCTTATTATAAATAAATGAACAATAAATCGGATTTTTGATTTTAATAAATAAAGAAAAGACCTGCATTCATATAGTTTTTTTTATTTTCAAAAATTTATTAAATGGGATTTCCTGCAATGAAAAATTTAACAGCAGCTATTTTGCTTCTATTTCTTCTTTCAACGACTCTTTTTGCTCAGAGAACAGTAACCAAAGGCAATTTACTTAGAATTAATTTTTATGAAAATGAGATTAATTTGAATGATACAACAGGGCGTTGGTCTGCTAGCTCCGGATCTGGTTACTATTCTTACAGCAGGTATCAGCAGACTTTTACGTTTAATGAAAACAAATATTTTCTGTTAGACTATCAAAGTAACAATCAATATTATCCTGCTACTGGTCAACAACTAGAGTCCCCTTCATTAGAATTCGGATACAGTCTTTATCAATATTTCGTGGACCTAGATATAGCTGAACCTTTTTTATTAGATAATACTGATATTAAATTTGTTGAGAATGGAGTATGGATAACCAACGGAGATATAACAGCACATTTTCTAGATACGTCAAATAATCTTTTTGGAGAAGAACACGAAATAGGAAAACTTTTACACATTGTTGGTAAAATTCAAAGCAACCATTTGGTTGCAACGATGAAGGCATTCGCCAATGAGGAAGACACTTATCAATATCAACTTATGAACCTGGATAACTCTCCGCAAAAAACAGTTATAAATAATATTACAATGGAATATGAGAATGATGTTACCGATCAATATTTGATAAAACTAAAAGCTATAAATGACTCTGTTTATTTTGCGTCAACTATTTATGAGCAAGCATACTTTCCAAATACTAATAATGCCTACTGCGAGCTTGCATATTTAAAAGATTCCACACTTACCGTATTTGATAATTACTTTCAAGATAAGTCATTGTATTATTGGACTTCATTCGGTAATAGAATTATTGGAATACTAGACAGTAATTTAGTTGCACAGACACTTAATTTAAATACTCTTCAATTTGAAGACTTTAAAACCATTGCAACAAAAGTGGATGATGACAGATATCCGCATGAGTATAGTATGTCGGTAGATGAAAAGTATAGCGCATTTATTCGTAACGATTCATTGTTTGCCGTTTCGCTGGTAAACGAAACTATTATTAACAGTTGGGACTTACAGAATATAGATAACAGATATGCACCGTTAATCGATTCACCTTACGTTTATGTTCACCAAGTTACAACGGTTGTTGGTGT
>CAYLVF010000136.1:4323-6908 GCA_964387045.1 uncultured Melioribacter sp.
AAAACGAATTGCCTAATGAAATTACTTTATCTCAGAACTACCCAAACCCATTTAACCCAACCACCAGAATCAAGTATCAAGTACCCAGTATCGAGAATGTCTCTCTAAAAGTCTATGATGTTTTAGGCAGAGAAATAAAAACCCTACTCAACAAACCAATGCAGCCTGGCAGTTACGAAGTAGAATTTGATGGAAGCAATTTAACAAGTGGTGTTTACTTCTACGTTTTAGAAATCGCCGGGAAAAGATTAAGTGAAAAAATGTTGTTGATAAAATAGAATTCATATTAGAAAACGATGAAGAAACCAAGGCATGTAAAGCTGATATATTTTAATAAAAGCATTCAATCTAGTTAATGAAATATGATTTCATCGAAGAAAAAAAAGATAAAATATTTGAGAAGTCAATGGGGTAAATCAGTTGATAAGTTTCGTAATATTGACCTTATTGCAGCTTACCATAATCTATTAAGCCCAACAAGTGAAGAATTTGTTGACGAGAAAACTTGGAACGATCTAGAATTTGATTCAATCTTTGCCAAGATTGATAGAAACCTTTCCGGTGTTGGTCAACAGTATCTTTATCACCTATTACACAAGTACGAATTAGACGAAAGGTTGCTCAAGAACCGTAACGATCTTATCATGCTTTTAAAGCACGATCAAAACCTCAGAGAAAAAATTCAAATCGATTTGTTGAGCTTAACTGGTGAATCTTCTTATTTCATCCCTTATTTAATTCTAAGTAAATCTTTACCAAAAGCTAAGTTTTATAAAATATTTTATTTGTTATCAGCACTTTCCGTTATATCTGCCATTATGATAGCAGTAGATGGAGTCTATCTTTTTATAACATTGGGTATTCTTTTAATTAATCTTATCCTCAACAAAATATTTTCAAGAAATATTCATGAATACTTTACCGGTTTTTCTAGTCTAAATTCCTTAATAATTTCTGCTATATCTATCGGTAAAATAAAACATGACAACCTTCCACAAGAAATTAAGCTTCTCAAGAAAAAAAGAGGATTGTTAATATCACTTAAAAAAAAGCTTGGCTACCTAGTTATTGATAAACAATCTCTCAATGAATTGGCTGTAGTGATTATTGAGTACCTAAATATGTTTCTTTTATTTGATATTATCGCTTACTATAGATCCGTCAATGTTCTTCAAAAGAATCAAGATGAAATAAAAGCCGTCTTTGAAGCTATCGCTAATTTAGATACATCAATATCAATTGCATCATATCTAACCGAAATAAAATATTATTGTATTCCAATACTTCAGAATAGCGATACAATTAGAATAGACGGAGTATATCACCCGCTTATAGAAGCTGCAGTCCCAAATTCGCTTGATGACTTAAGCAGTTCAGTATTAATTACCGGGTCAAATATGTCTGGCAAAACTACCTTTATAAAAACAGTCGGAATCAATTTTATTTTATCACAAACTCTTTTTTTTAGTTTATCAAGAGAGTTCTATATACCAAGACTCAAAATAAAATCATCCATTCGCCGGAATGAAGAAATGGAACAAGGTAAAAGTTATTTCTTTGTTGAAATAGAAAGGTTGAATGACTTTATCAAGTTATCAAAATCAGAAAATCAGTATTTATTTTTAATTGACGAAATATATAGAGGAACAAACACATTAGAGCGATTAGCTATCTCAACTGCAGTACTAAAATATCTAGATATCACAAACAAAGTATTTTGTACGACTCACGATATTGAACTGCAAGATTTACTCGAAGAGAATTATAAAATGTATCATTTCAGTGAACAAGTTGCTGATGGTAACTTCTATTTCAATTATAAAATAAATGAAGGTCCTTGCTCATCTGGTAATGCGATCAAACTGTTAGAAATAATGAATTACCCTCCTTCAATTATTACCGAAGCAAATTTAATTGTAAAACAGTTGCTGATAGATGGTAATTATATTAATAAAATAAAACTATGACAAGGTATTCTGATTAATGTCAAAACTGAGTTAATGATAAAAATGTTTTTTAATCTATTCGTATTTCTAGTTATTACAAATGTCATATTAAGTGATCCGCTTGTTAGAGGCTATATTAAAGACTCCGATACAGAAGACCCAATAATCGGTGCGGTTATACTTGCGGATGGTCTTGGATTGGCAATCGCAGATTCGAATGGTTATTTCTCCTTTAAATTAAAACCTGGTAGTTATATCCTTACAGCTAAAATGCTAGGTTACAAATCTGTCACAAAAGAGATCAAGATAACCGGCGAAGATGAAGAATTAACATTATTCTTTTACTTAAAACCACAGCCCATTGAAATAGAAAAAGTAACTGTATTTGGTCAGCGGTTCACCGAGACTAAAAAATATAAAACTTATGAACTGACAACCGGTGATTTAAAAAATATCCCGGTCTTCATTGAATCAGATCCAATAAGAGCTGTTCAAGCTTTACCCGGTGTTACTCAATCGCACGATCTTTCCGATCTTGTTTTTTTACGAGGTGGAAACTTTGACGAGACACTAATTACACTCGATGATGTTCCGGTTTATAATCCTCATCATGCCGGTGGAGTTTACAGCATCTTTAAT